>JBAWAM010000157.1:0-2189 GCA_049589315.1 Myxococcaceae bacterium | reverse complement strand
GTCAGGAACAGCCCATCCTTGCGCAGCACCGCACGAAGCGACTTGGGCGTGTCAGCCTCCTTGAGGCCCCCCACCGTCTTGCCGCCCTCGTTCAGCGCCTTGTACTCAAAAACCGGCAATCAAAACTCCTCGGTGATCCAGGGTCTCCACCCACCTGCTGCCGACTGCGAACTGCCAACTGCCGACCGCCTTAGATGTCTTCCTGCGTGATGCTCAGCACTTCCGCGATCGTCGTCTCGCCCGCCGCGATCTTCCGCGCGCCGTCGTCGAGCAGCGTGAGCATGCCCTTGGCGGTCCCCGCCTTCTTGATGGTGCCCGAGTCCACGTTCCTGAGGACGAGCTGACGGATCTCGTCGTCCACCAGGAGCAGCTCGTAGATGCCCGTCCGGCCGCGGTAGCCGTTCTTGTTGCAGCTGTGGCAGCCCGTGGCCTTGTAGATCGTGGTGACGCCGTGCTTCTCCATCAGCGTCTTCTTCGTGAGGCCGACCTCCTTGAGCTCCGCGTCGGTGGGCTCGTAGGCCACCCGGCAGTCGGGGCACACGCGGCGCACCAGGCGCTGCGCGAGGATCGCGGTCAGCGAGGAGGCCACGAGGAAGGGCTCGATGCCCATCTCCACCAGTCGGATCACGGCGCCCGCCGCGTCGTTGGTGTGGACCGTGGAGAGCACCAGGTGACCGGTCTGGGAGGCCTGGATGGCGATCTCCGCCGTCTCACGGTCGCGAATTTCGCCGACCATGATGACGTCCGGGTCCTGACGGAGGAAGGAGCGAAGCCCCGAGGCGAAGGTCAGCCCGATCTTCGGGTTGATCGGCATCTGGCCGATGCCCTTGAGCTGGTATTCGACCGGGTCCTCGACGGTGAGGATGTTGAGGTCCGGCGTATTGATGCGCGAGAGCGCGCCGTAGAGCGTGGTCGTCTTACCGGAGCCCGTGGGACCGGTGACCAGGATGATGCCGTGTGAGCGGCGGACCACCGACTCCATGCCCTCCAGCACCTGCTTGCCCATGCCGATTTCGGCCAGGTCCAGCAGCGTCGCGTTCTTGTCCAGCAGACGCATGACGATGCGCTCGCCGTGCGTGGTCGGGATCGTCGAGACGCGGATGTCGATGTCGCGTCCGGCCAGCTTGATGCGGATGCGGCCGTCCTGCGGCAGCCGCTTCTCCGCGATGTTCAGCTGGCTCATGATCTTCACGCGGCTGACGATGGAGTTCTGGTACCGCTTGGGCGGCTTGATGATCTCCTGCAGCACGCCGTCGATGCGGAAGCGCACGATCAGCTCGCGCTCCATCGGCTCGACGTGGATGTCGGAGGCCCGCTCCTTCGCCGCGCGGAACAACAGCGAGTTGACCAGCCGGATGATCGGCGCTTCGTCGTCGGCGTCGAGGAGGTCCTGCGGCTCCTCCAGCTCGTGCGCCAGCGAGTCGAGGTCCTGCGCCTCCATCTCGTCGACGAGCTTCTCGGCCTCATTCACCGAGCGGTCGTAGACGCTGTTGATGGCGTCGATGATCGTCGAGCCGAGCGCGAGCCGGGGGCTCACGTCGGTGCCGAGGAGCATGCGCGCGTGGTCCAGCACGGCGGTGTCCAGCGGATCCGCCACCGCCAGGACGATCACGTCGTCCTCGATCCCGAGGGGCAACATCCGCGCCTGCTTGGCGAAGTTGATCGGGACCTTCTGGACGAGCTCGGCGTCGATCTCGTCGACGAAGATGCGGGCGAGGTAGGGGAGATCCAGCTGGGCGCCCAGCGCGCGGGCCACGTCCTCCTCGGACACGGCTCTCAGCCCGACGAGCACCTCACCGAGGCGGCCGCCCTTCTCGGCCTGGACCGAGAGGGCCTCCTGCAACTTCTCCTCGGTCAGCCCGGCCGAAACCTTCAGGATCTCTCCGATCGGCCGGCCGCACATGAACGCCGGGCTCCGGGCGACCTGGGTCCCCCCGAGGGCGTTCGGCGCCGGCTGGACGGGCTCGATCGAGTTCAGATCGAAGTTGGGCCTGGTGACGTCGTTCATTGAACCTGGATCTCCTCAGAAGGGGGCGGCGTTTCCCCTGAACCTTCTGGTGGAGAGAATCCTTCCGCGCCCGACTGCTCGGGCTGCGGCACCGCGCCTTCGGTTCCCGGTTCGGCCGGCTGCTCGCCTCCGAGCTCGCCTTGGCCCTGGCCCGCGGGCGCACTCCCGGCCGGTCCCACCC
>JBAWAM010000156.1:0-9795 GCA_049589315.1 Myxococcaceae bacterium | reverse complement strand
ATCCGCACCAGGTCACCGCGCATGAGCTCGAGGTCTTCACCCTCGCGTCCGCCGAACAGCTGAGCGTCCATTCGCGCCAGGGCCCTTCCATTTCTGTCGACGAACTCGGCGAACCGCATGTCGGTGCTCGCGCGCTGGACCTCGGCGAGGAGTCCCATGCGGTCAATCACCTCGAGTGCGGCCGCGCGGAGGTCGATCTTGTAGCCCCCCTCGCGCACGACCGGGGCGCGCTCCACCACCGTCGGGTTGAAGCCGTGGCGACGCAGCCAGAAGGCCAGGGTCGGTCCTGCGATGCTCGCGCCGGAGATGAGGATGTTCTTGTTCTTCATGACCGAGGCTCCTGGTTGATGCGGCGGAAGTAGTCGACGACGGCGCGGAGCCGCTTCGGCGAGGGCTCCGGGTAGGACAGCAGCCGCTCGAGCGGGTAGTCCGGAGGGAGGCATCGCGCGGGGAGGGGCGGCTCTTCCATGAAGGTGATGCGGTGGTGCGCCGGCCCCGCCGCGAAGTAGCGGCGCGCGAACTCGTCGTCATCGACGCCGCGCTCATTCAGGAAGGCATGGAGGTCGGCTTCGAAGCGAACCAGTTGCTGCGCCCGCTGCTTCACGTTGAAGAGCCGGACCAGCCTCTCGTCCCGCGAAGACTCCGCGTCGTCATTGCAGCGGAACAGGAAGAGGTGCTCGGAGAGTCCGTTCTCGCCGATCACCCGCTCGAGCTCGGACGTATCGATCTGCCCATTGATGTAGACGTTCTGCGCGAGCTTCTGGAAACCGTGTGACTTGAGGGTTTCGCGCACGAGCTGTCGCTCCCGGACGTCGTCCGCCGCGAACGAGAAGACGGCGAGCACGAATCCCTCCGGCCGCTCGAAACGCCCGCGCACCGCGAGACTGACGGAGCGCCCGAATCTCCCCATCCGATACCGGGCCTCGCCCGCCTCCGGGAGCTGTTCGATCGTCCCCCCGGACCGGAGCCGGGACATCGCCGTTCGGATCGCGCCCGCGCTGTGGCCGCCGAACGCTGCCAGCTCCCGCATCGCGTCGGCCGTCACGTGGGGCAGGTCCCGCAAGGGCGGCCAGGTCTCCCGAAACACGATCGGAGCCAGCAGAAGCTCGTTCAACGAAACGCCGTAGCTCTTCAGGAAATCCATGTCGCGCTGCTCGTCCCGTCTGCGTTACGTAAAAAGAAATAAGTACGCAAAGACGTGTAACAGCGTGGGATGGCCGCGCGCAAGCGATCTCGACGGTGCGACCGCCCCCGTAATGCCACGCTGGATCTCCCTCTCGGAGGTGCGCTACGAACCCGCCCCGATGCGCTCCTCGATCTCTGCCGCCATCGCCTTTTGCTTCCTGGTCGCGTCCGTCGCACACGCCGGAACCGCGGCCGAGGATGGCTTCGACCTCGCCGGTTTCAACGCGCGGATTCGCCCTTCCGTGGCGTTCCTCGAGCGCAGGTCGGGCGGCGAGGTGGAGGGGAACGGCACCGGGTTCGTCGTGCGTGAATCAGGCTGGGTAGTGACGAACCATCACGTCGTGGAGGGGGCCACCGACATGGTCGCGCGCTTCCACGACGGCACCGAGCGCCGCGTCCTCGGCATCATCGCCGACTCCGCGGCCACCGACCTCGCGATCGTGAAAATCGAAGGGGAGGGGTACACGCCGCTGCCGATCGGATCGATCGAACAGGCCCCGGAGGGGACGCCCATCGCCGTGCTCGGACATCCTGCGGGGTTCGGGTGGACGTTGTCGGAAGGAATCATCTCTGCGCGGCGGCCCGAAGGAATGCCTGATCATTTGAAGGACGACCCGAAGGCGCCCAAAGGGCCCATCCTCCAGTTCACCGCGGACTCGACGCATGGCTCGAGCGGGTCTCCTGTGTTGAGCCGCACCGGCTCGGTGGTCGGCGTGGTGCAGGGGTCCCTTGGACTCGGGGAGATCCGCTTCGCCATAGCCGCCGACTCGGTCCAGAAGCTCCTGGCCGAGGCCAAAGAGGAGAACCTCCGTCCGCTTCAGGAGTTCCCGTTCCGGAACCTGGCAATCTCCGCGGTCGTGTTCGGCGCCATCGGCGGGTGGTTCTGGGTGGACTCGCGGCGCCGCCGTAACCGCTCTGCGGTCTGGGATTGACGCTGTGAACACAGCCGTGCAGCGCCTCCGGTGAAGCCCAGCACGAAGTGCTCGCCGCCACAGGCCAGGCGCGTGATCCACCCGCCTGGGCTCACCGGGAAGTCGCTGCCACGCGTCGCTCAGTGCAGCTCGAAATGGTCTGCGGTGAGCAGGGGCGTGCGCGGGTCGAAGTCGAAGTCGACGTACTTCGCGGTGGGCGCCTTTTCGTCCAGCTCGACGCGGGCGCGTCCGATCTCCTGGCTCTGCCGATCGAACGCGCGCAGCTCCAGCGGTCCCGTGTACGCCTTCTCGACCTTCAGATAGACACTGATCGCGTGCTTCTTCTCGCCGTCGCCGCCGTCGTTGCGCGACGCACGGGTGGCGGAGAGCCCCCGGGCGGTGGTGGCCTCGGGCACCGTCAGCTTCACCTGCTCGAGGGACTTGTCGAAGCCGATGCCCACCGCCTTCACCACCTCGCCGGTGCCCTCGCTCACCACCTCCGCGGCTTCCTTGCCCTCGTTCTTGAGCACCTCACCCACGCCCTTCACCATCTTCGCCTTCGTGGCCGCGAGCAGGTTTCCCTTCTCCTCAGCGGCCTGGAGCTTCTCGTCGCGGTCCTTGCACCCGGTGACGAGACAGGCTGAAACAAACAGCGGAATGAGGACGCGCATCGAAATTCTCCGGATGGGGCGAGAAAACAGGTTCGCACCATACGACAGAGCTCGGTCTCGATTGCAGCTCAGTTCGCGCGCCTCTTCATCCACGCCTTGTAGGCGCCGGACTTCACGAACTCGGCGTACTCAGGTTCGCCGGTCAGGTCACCGACGTCCCAGTTGAAGCGTTCTTCGATCTGCTCCAGCACCCGGGCGGTCTCTGCATGGTCCTTCGCCGCCAGGGACACGGTCACGAGGGACCAGTAGAGGTCCATGAGCTCGGGCTCCTCGGCCATCGCCTGACGGCACCGCTTCTTCGCCACGTCGTACTTCCCCTGCTCGACGTAGCTGCCAGCCCGGAGAACCTCGAGGTACGGGTCCTTCACCCGGGCATCGAGCCGGTCGATGGTCGCGAGCGCCCTATCGAACTCCTTCCTGCCGAAGTACAGGTCGATGGTGGCCAGCGTGAGCGCAGGATCGCCCGGGTATGCACGTTCGAACTCGGCCACCGCCAATTCGTGGAGCTCCGGTGTCAGATTGGCCGCCGCCTGCATGCGGAACAGGAGGAAGGTCCGCTCCTTCTTCAGCGAGTCGGGGAGGGCGTCGTACGCCTTCAGCACGTCCTCGAACCGCCCCTCCTTCATGCTCTTCGTGAGCGCCTGGACCTTCTCTGCGTTCACGACGAAGTCGCGTTCCTTCCCCAGCAACTTTCCGAAGAATCCGGTGTCGGCCTGGGCCGCGAAGGTCGAGTACGAGCGCCGAACGGTCTCCGTGATTCGTTCGCCGTTGCTGAACGTGTAGATGTCGGTCACGACCACGCGGTCGCCCACGCGCGCCAGGTACATCTCGTAGTAGTTCAATCCCCCATCCGCATCGATCACCCGGAAGAGCGCTCGCGGGCTGCCGGGATCACCCGCGAGCCTGAGGAGCTTGATCCGCCCTCCATTGGAGGCGATCCCCGCGAATTGGGCCGCCAGGTCGATCTTGCCCGCAGACTCGAGAAAGCCGTCCCTGAATCCGCGAGGCGCTTCGAGGTCCTTGATTGCGCGTTCGGCAAGGGCGCGCGTGTTGAAGCGGGAGCTCAAGGCCTGGGCATTGCCCGATTGAATTGCCTGCTCGATGTGATGGGCGGCGTCAATGAACGGCTCGGCAGAGGGGGCGGCGGCAAGCAGTAGGAGAAGTGCGAGGGTCATGGCACCTGGCTGAGTGGGGAGAGGCGCCAGGTTTTTTGAAAGCGCCCGATCGCCAGCTGGCGGTCGCCATCAACGGTTCCCGTACGGTTTCTTGATCAGCACTCCGGCTGTTGCAGAGATTCGCGAGCGGGGTCGGGGCTACTGGCTCCGCGCCCGCGCCCGCGCAATCCGGGTGACGCCTCCGAGGAGGATGACGGCTCCCTGGCGGAAGCATTCGGCTCGGCGCGCGACCGCGTCCTCCCTCGCGAGCTGATTGTCAGCAGGAAGGCTCGCGAGCGTGTTCCGGATGGGGTCCATTGAAGCCGAGAATCCAGCGCGCGATGCCTCGACCATCCGGCGCTTCGACCACTGGGACCTCGAGCTCCTCGATGTGGTCGATCTCGAAGCCGGCTTCTTCCCAGGTGCGCTCCACCACACGCACGTCGGCGAAGCGGAACACCCCGGGTCCTTCCGGCCAGGACACTGGCACGCCCGATTCCCCGGGGCGTCCATGGTCGATTGCCATTGCCCCCGGGCGCGGAGGGGGGCCGTCCCCCGATGACTGGTCGGGTGACCAGTTCTTGCTGCGCTTTCAGCGGAGAAAGATGCGTCAGATCGCCGGGTTACGCGGGCACGACAGCGCTCGATTTTGTCGGTCGAACGAACAGCGCCCTTCGGGGTCGGGCAGTCGGTCATGCCGGAGCCGGAGTGCCGGTCCTGGTCGTGCCGCGTGGCTTCGAGAACGCCCACGCGCGCTGTCGGTATCTCCTCGATTGCACTCCGCTGCGATCAGCGATTGCCGTAGAGCTTCCGGACCAGCTCCAGATCCCAGTACGTGGCTTCGATCTTGTGCCCATCCAGGTCGCGGACGAAGCACCCGTAATACGGCTCACCGTATTGCGGCCGGGGACCGGGCGGACCGTCATCGATGGCGCCGGCCTTCAGGGCCGCCTCGTAGAAGGCGTGAACCGCCTCCTTCGACGGGGCGACGAAGCCGAAATGGGTTCCGTTGCCGATCGCGGCGGGCTTCCCGTCGATGGGCGTCTGGATCCAGACCTCGGGGAACTCCTTGCCGTACGCCACGGAGCCCGGATGCGACATGATCTTCCGGCTGCCAAGGGTCAGAAGGACGGCGTCATAGAACGCCACGGCGCGATCGAACTGATTCGTTCCGATCGAGACATGCGAGATGAGACTGGGGATTTCGTCTGCCATGGCGCTGCCTCCAGAGAGGGTTCGCGCCGGTCGATATAGCCGCAGCGAAGCCCGCCCGCCCTCGTGTTCGATCCGAGCGTCAGAACGTGAAGCATCGGGCCGCGTACAGCGTCCGCGCGGCTCCAGGCTGATAGGGGCGCACGCCGCTCGACCGAGGAGGCGAGGGCGTCCCGGCTCAGTTGTCGGTTACGCGAGACTCCATCCGGGTGACGAAGGTCGCGTTTCAATCCCCCGTCGAGATTGACGCTCCCTCCCTTCCTCCCTAAATCTGCGCCCACCATGTCACTTGCGGCCGTCGTGTTGTGTGCGGGGAAGGGCACCCGCATGAAGTCGGAGAAGGCGAAGGTGCTCCACCCGATGCTGGGGCGGCCATTGTGCGCCTGGCCCATTTCCCGAGCGCTGGGAGTCGGCGCCGATCCCGTGGTCGCGGTCGTCGGTCATCAAGGTGACGAGGTGAAGGCGGCGATCGGGGCGGAGTTCCCCGAGTCCCCCATTCGCTATGCGATCCAGGCGGAGCAGAAGGGTACCGGACACGCAGTCCGTTGCGCCGAGGACGCCCTGCGCGGCTATCAGGGACCGGTCCTGATCCTCTATGGCGACGTGCCGCTCCTCCGGGAGGACACGCTCAAGTCCCTCATCCGCGCCTACGAGGAAGGAGGGGCGCCGCTCGCCATGGTCAGCACGATCCTCGACAACCCCACTGGCTACGGGCGGGTGGTGCGTCAGGCGGGCGGCGTGGTGCGGATCGTCGAGCACAAGGACGCCTCTTCGGACGAGCGCGCGATCAAGGAGTGCAACGCCGGCATCTACGTCGTGGACGCGAAGTTCCTCTTCGAGTCGCTGGCGCAGGTGAAGACCGCGAACGCGCAGGGCGAGTACTACCTGACCGATCTGGTGGAGATGGCCGCCCAGAAGGCGCCGGGAAAGATCAAGGTCGTGGTGGCGGATGCGGTGGAGACCTCCGGCGTGAACGACCGGGCCGAGCTCGCCGCGCGGGCCCGCGATCTGCGCGAGCGGATCAACCAGCGCCACATGCGCAACGGCGTCACCCTGCTCGATCCCCAGTCGACCTGGATCGAGGAGCACGTGGAGATCGGCGTCGACACGGAGCTGGGCCCCAACGTCTCCCTCCATGGGCGGACCCGGATCGGCCGCAACGTGCGAATCGGCCAGGGCTCGGTGATCACCGCATCCCTCGTGTCCGACGGGACGGAGATCAAGCCGTATTCGGTCCTCGAGGACGCAGAGGTCGGCCCCGCCTGCACCATCGGGCCGTTCTCCCGGCTGCGCCCCGGCACCGAGCTGTCCGAAGGGGTTCACCTCGGGAACTTCGTCGAGACGAAGAAGACGCGGATCGGGAAGGGCTCCAAGGCCAACCACCTCGCGTACCTCGGCGATGCGGAGATCGGCTCGGGCGTGAACGTCGGCGCAGGCACCATCACTTGTAATTACGACGGCGTGAAGAAGCACAAGACCGTGCTCGAGGACGGCGTCTTCATCGGCTCGGACAGCCAGCTCGTCGCGCCGGTGAAGGTGGGCGCAGGGGCCTATGTCGGCGCCGGCACCACCGTGACGCACGACGTGCCGCCCGGCAGCCTCGCTGTGTCCCGTTCGCCACAGGTCGTGAAAGAGGGCTGGGTAGAGCGCAAGAAGAACAAGCAGGGTAAGCAGGCGTCCTGAGGCTGATGGCCTTCTGTTTGCACTCGGATTGCCGGCAAATCGGAATGCAGCGTACAACCACCGTCCGGTGACGGGCGTCGGTGTGCGTCAGCCGTGTCCGGAGTCGAAAGGGAGAATGGGGCATGTGCGGAATCGTTGGGTACGTGGGTGACAAGGAGTCGGCGCCGATCCTGGTGTCCGGGCTGAAGAAGCTCGAGTACCGGGGCTACGACTCGGCCGGCGTCGCCGTGGTGGGCAACAAAGTTCTCAACGTGGTGCGCGCACAGGGCAAGCTGCGCAACCTGGAGAACCGGGTCGTCGCCGAGCCGCCGAAGGGGACCATCGGCATCGGGCACACCCGCTGGGCGACCCACGGTCGGCCGTCGGACGAGAACGCCCATCCGCACAGCTACAAGGGCGTGGCGGTGGTGCACAACGGCATCATCGAGAACCACCTCGTCCTCAAGGAGCAGCTCAGGGCCCGCGGGCACGTCTTCTCCTCGCAGACCGACTCCGAGGTGTTCGCCCACCTCATCTCCGAGCAGATCGAGCAGGGCCGGGATCTCGTCCAGGCCGTGCGGCTTGCGCTGCAGGAGGTGAAGGGGACCTACGCGCTCGCGGTCGTGTGGGAAGGAGATCCCACCCGCATCGTCGCGACCAAGGAGGCCTCGCCCATGGTGATCGGCCTGGGCGAAGGTCAGAATTTCGTCGCGTCGGACATCCCGGCCCTGATCGAGCACACGCGCGACATCGTGTTCATGGACGAGGGCGACCTCGCGGTGCTCACCACCGGCTCGGTCGAGATCTACAGCCGCACCGGTGAGAAGGTGAACCGTCCCATCCGCCGCATCGACTGGACGCCGATGATGGCGGAGAAGGGCGGCCACAAGCACTTCATGCACAAGGAGATCTGGGAGCAGCCCCGGGCCGTGGCGGACACGCTGCGCGGGCGCATCCTGCTCTCCGAAGGCGACGTCGACTTCGAGGGCTGGACGGCCGACGCCGAGCGGATCCAGTCGCTGGAGAAGGTGATCGTGCTGGCGTGCGGTACCAGCTTCCATGCGGGCCTCGTCGGCCGCGCGATGATCGAGAAGCTGGCGCGCATCCCGGTCGAGGTCGATCTCGCCTCGGAGTTCCGCTACCGCGATCCGATCGTGAACAACCGGCAGCTGGTGGTGGCGGTGAGCCAGTCCGGCGAGACCGCGGACACCCTGGCGGCGCTGAAGGAGGCGAAGCGGCGCGGTGCGATGTCGATGGGCATCTGCAATGTGATCGGTTCGGCGGTGACGCGTGAGGCTGAGTTCACCGTGCTCACCAACGCAGGACCGGAGATCGGCGTCGCCTCGACCAAGGCGTTCACCACCCAGCTCGCGGCGTTCTACCTGCTGGCGGTGAAGCTGGGCCGCATGCGCGGTGTGTTGACCGTGGCGCAGGCGCAGGAGTACCTGACCCAGCTCACCGAAGTGCCCAAGCTGGTCGAGGAGGTGCTCAAGTGCGAGTCGCAGGTGAAGCGGGTCGCGCGCGAGTTCCTCAATGCGCAGGACTTCCTCTTCCTCGGCCGCGGGGCCATGCACCCCGTCGCGCTGGAGGGTGCGCTCAAGCTGAAGGAGATCAGCTACATCCACGCCGAAGGCTACGCCGGTGGTGAGATGAAGCACGGCCCCATCGCGCTGATCGACGAGAAGCTGCCGGTGGTGGTGATCGCGCCGAAGCAGCCGCAGGAGCCGTACGAGAAGATCCTCGGGAACATCGAGGAGGTCCGTGCGCGCGGCGGCAAGGTGATCGCGATCATCGAGGAGGGCGACCACCACGTGGAGTCCCTGAGCGACTACGTGATCGAGGTCCCCTCGGCGCCCGCGCTGCTCGCGCCGATCATCGCCACCGTGCCGCTGCAACTGCTGGCCTACCACGTCGCCGACCTGCGCGGGACCGACGTGGATCAGCCGCGCAACCTGGCGAAGAGCGTCACAGTCGAGTAGGGCGGGTGGATTCAAAGAAACTGGACGCCGGCCTCTGCGGCACCTGCGTCCACCAGCGCCTGATCACGAGCGGCAAGGGGAGCGTGTTCTCCCTTTGCCAGCTCTCAGGCATTGACCCGCGGTTACCCAGGTACCCTCGGCTGCCCGTGATTCACTGTCCGGGGCATGCGCAAGATCGTGAATAACGATGCCCATGCTCCGCGGTTCCAGTGATGGGGCCCGATGACTTCGACCGTGCATTCTTCCGAGCATCGACGCGAGCGCCGGGGCGGGTGAGGCGAGCCCGGGCGCGGTCCGCGGGGGTGAATCAGCGGGCGTAGCGCCGCAACAGCACCCGAACCTGCTTCCGCCTGTCGACCTCGTGGGTGATGAGGAGGACGAAGTCCCGGCCATCCGGCCCTGCCGCCGCGCCGGTTTCGATGCGCGGGTCCGCTCCCAGGCTGAAGGGCGGATCGACGAACTGGACGTCGGGCCCGTGATCGAAGGTTTCGTAGAGGTTCAGCCGCGGGTTCACGCCGTTGATGGTCCCGCCGAAGACGAGGTGGTCCGGATCGCAGGGATCGATCCAGATCGCCCTCACGTAGGTGTACAGCCCGAAGGTCGGGGGACCAGCCTCTTTCTGGTAGACCCAGTCCCACGCATCGCCTTCCAGCCAGATCAGCCCGCCCTCTAGTCCGACGTAGACGCGCCCGGGGCGCCCGGGGCCGCTGGTCAGGCTGTTCGGGCGGCGATTCTCGATCTCGTCATGGTGGACGAGCGTGACCTGCGCGGGGAGCGGGCCGGTCCGGCTCGTGATGTCGCGCCGTGCCACCCAGGCCACGTCCAGAGGCGCCTCGCACCCCTGGTACAGCTGTCCCGGGTCGCCGGTGGGGACATGCAGGACACAGGGATAGTTGGCCTGAATCTGGGCCTTGCCGACGACGAACTCCCAACTGCGGCCCCCATCGACCGACCGCGCCACCGTCGTTCCGGACATGTTGGCGTACAAGACCCCCAGTCCCTCGGCCTCGGGGCCAGGCTG
>JBAWAM010000155.1:0-3422 GCA_049589315.1 Myxococcaceae bacterium | reverse complement strand
GGGTACGTTTGCTGCGGCACGGGGTACGTCTGCTGGGGTCGCGGCGCCTTCGCGTATTCGACCCGGAAGCTCTGCACCGTCGCCACCATGCAGGGAAATGGCTGCGCGGCCTGCTCGGCGCGCGCGATGTGCGCGTCGGCGGTGTTGAAGTCACCGGCGCGGGTGGCCACCACAGCCTGATCGAGCTCCTGGGTGACGGTCTGTTGGGCGTTCCAGCCGACCGCGAGCGACTGGAGGTTCTGGACGATCCACGGGTGCTGCGGGAACGCCTGCTGGAGCGCGAGTGCCTTCTCGTAGCTCTCCTTGAAGTTGCAGGTGCCGGTGGCGGCATCGACCGTGGCTCGCGCCTGCGAGAGCAGGGGCCACACCTGCGCCTGCACGCGCCAGTAGCGGTCGTCGATGGCGACGACGTCGCAGCCCCGGGCGGCTGCGCGATCGATGTGGGGGCGGGCCGTCTCCACGTCGCCGATCTGGAGGAGCCCGTCGACGGGGGCGAGCTCGGTCAGGCAGGCTTCCCGGCTCGCGAGGGTGTTCAGCCGGTTCGCGTCGCACCCCTGCTGCCGCGCCTTCTCGATGCGCGAGCGGGCCTCGTCGGCCCTGGCCTGCTGGAGGAACTGTTCGATCTCGGCGAGCGCGACCTCGCAGCCGCCCTTTTTCACGCACTCATCGACGCGGGACGCGCGCTGGTCGAAGGCGAGCTTCGCGGCGGTGGCGCTGCTCTCGATTTGCGAGATCGCCTCGGTCTGCGCCTTCACCGTCTCGTCGCAGGTCGCGCTCTTGCCGAGGGCGAGGATGTTCTCGGCCTCCTTCACGTGTCCTTCGGCGGCGGTGGCGTTCTTTCGGGCCTCGGCGGCGAGATTCGCGACCTTGATCGCTCCGGGATTCAACGCCTTCAGGCGAGCGCGCACGCCGTCCGCGCGCTTCTTCCGCTCGCCGGAGATTCTCTTCCCGTGCGTGGCGACGAACGCATTCAGCCTTTGTTGCAGTTTGTCGCGCTCGGAGGTGAGCACACGGAGGACGGTGTCCGCCTCGGCGTTCTTCGAGTCGGCTTTGGCAGCGGCGTCCTTCGCCTTCGCGGCGACGTCTGCGATCGCCTTCTGAAGGTCCTCGGGGCGCTGGTCCGCGGGAATGACCGACGGGTCCACTTGTCGCATCTGGGCGAGCACGTCCGCGGTCTTCTTCGCGCTCGCGAGCAGCGTGTCGATGCCGGCGAGCTTCTCCTTCGCCTGCTCCAGCTTCTTCTGTGCGCCCGCGGGATCGGGTGAGGCCTGACTCGCAGGCGGCTTGTCCTTCGGGCAGGCCATTCCGGCGGCCTCGTCGGCGAGCAGCGCGAGCTCGGTGCCGAGCCTGTCTGCATCGGTGACCGCCTGCTTCGACTTTGGAAGCTCCTGCGCGACGGCCTCGCACGCCTTGGCGTTCTTTCGGAGCGCGGCTCTGTGCCTGGAGAGCGCCTGGAGCTGGCCGCGCGCGGCCGCCTCCGCCTGCGCGGCCTCCCCGGCGTGCGTCTCGGCCGCCTTCACGTACCCGAGGAGTTCTCCCTTCATCCGCTCCAGGTCGGCGACACCTCCTTCGAGCGCCTGCAGCTCGGTGTCCGCCTTCTGGCTCTTCAGTTGGACGAGGAAGCGGCGTGGCTCTGTCGACGGCTGGAGGAGGTCCGGGGAGATCGCCTGCGTGGCCTTCTCGTAGCCGGCGCTCTCGTCGGGATGGATGACGTCGGCGACGAGTCCCTTGCGCAGCTCGGCGAGGGGCGCCTTCGGCTGAGCGGTGATCGTGAACGGCGCCTCGCCCTTCGCATCGCTGCGGGTGGAGGCGTACTCGAGGCCGTTCGGGAGCTTGATGGAGACGAGCGCACCGGAAACGGGATCGCCCGTGTCGACGTCCTTCACCTCGACGACGAGCTGGATGGGCTTCGTCTCCGGCTCGGGCTCCAGCACGACTCGCACCGATCGCCGCTTCGCACCATGGGTCCAGTCCACGGATCTCGTCTGAGTCTTGTAGCCGGGCGCCTTGACGGTCACTTCGACGAGATCCGCGGCCCCTCCCCAGAACGACACCGACGCCTTGCCCTGCTCGTCCGCTTGTGTGGTTCCCGCGCCCATCGTCACGGTTGCGTCCTTCAGCGGCTGCACCCGGCCTCTCGCGTCCTTCATGTCGGCCGCGAACACCTGGACCTCGAGCGTGCTGTCGAGCGGCTTCGGCTTCGGCTTCATCGAGAAGGAGAGCTCGCGATCTCCGGGGTCGAGCCGGACGTTCGTGCGCACCGGCTCGTAGAAGCGCTGGTCGATGCGGACCTCGAAGCGACCCGTTTCGGGGACGGAGAGGCTGAGTCGGCCGGCGTCGTTCGTCGTGCCGGAGTAGTACTTCTTGCCCCCGGCATCGAGCACGACGGTGGCCGACTTCACCGGCGCATTGGAAACCTCCTCGGTGACGATGATGGAGAGCGACTTCTGGTGCTTCGCCTCCTCCGTTCGCTCGAGGGTGAGCTCGACGGGCCCGATGACGCGCCCCCGGTCCTTCGGCTTGAGCTGGAGCGTCTTCCCCCCGGCCTTGCCCTTCGGCTTGTAGCCATCCTTGAACGCCTCGACCCCCGCGCTGGTGGGCTGGGGAACGCTGACCTCGATCAGAACGTCGCCGTTCTCGTTCGTGTAACCCTCCTCCGGGCCCTCCTGGACGGCCACCCGCACGCGCGCGCCGGGGAGGGGCTTGCCCCCTTCGTCCTCGACGTGGACCTGCACGGGGATTCCCGACTTCGGGTCGCGCGACTCTTCGGTGCTGAGCAGCAGCACCGTGCGATTCACTTCGGGGATCCTCCCCGAGATGGAGAAGCGGTCGTAGGTGGTGCGGAAGGGCTCGCGGTACACCTCGACCTCGAGCGTGGTGCCGAGCATCGATTCGCCGGTGAAGCGCCCGGGGATCACCTGCAGCGTGGCGATCCCTTCCTTGTTCGTGAAGGCCTCGTAATCGAACTCCCGCAGCTCGGGGCCGAACTTGTCGTGGATCCCGCGTACGCGGGCGCCCTCCACCGGCTTCGCGTTCTTGTCGATCACCTTCACGTGCACCGCGACCGTCTTGGGCGCCGGCTTCTTCTGGGCTTCGGCCGTGTCGAGCAGCGGCGGCAACGGCGCAAGCAGGGAGACGAGCAGGGCGAGCAGTGTCGGAAGGACGGTGCGAACTCGAGAGGGCGCCATGTGAACCGGTCCAGAAGCCGGTCTGGTCCTCCCGAGCGTGCCCCTCCTGCAATGACTCCCGGGGATGATTCAGGCCGATGCGGCTCCTGTGTAGTCGAACACGCGAGTGCGCCGTGGCGGATGCACCTGCCTCGCGCGGTAGCGCCGTTTCGTCTGCTCGACCTACATTCGGTTCCGCCGCCTACCCCGGGGAGAGAGAGGCGCGTCCCCCTCCCCGGGGCGGAGGATCAAGGG
>JBAWAM010000154.1:0-10618 GCA_049589315.1 Myxococcaceae bacterium | reverse complement strand
AGCAGGATGACATCGCCGGGTGATGCGAGGGTTTCGCGCAGGCTCTCGGGGTCCGTGCGCTGTCCGCCAAGGAGATCTGCCTCGGTCGTCCATCCCCGTCGGCTCGTGTCTCCGCGGTACGCTGAGTTCACCAGCGCGGACAGGGCGTCGGCGTCTTCGGTCCGGGCGAGTCGCCATCGGGGCTGCGTTGATTCCATGTTCGCTGAAGATGCACGATGGCCGGTCACGTTTCACGCACCATCCGATCGCGCCGGACTCTGAGGAGCGCACGCACGAACGCGCCCAACCACACGACGATGAGCGCAGGGTAGAGGCTCCACACCAGCCCGTCGCTGGCGCCGAGGCCGGAGAGGACGGTCCTGAGATTCGTCAGCAGGATCACCCCTCCGACGGCGGTCCCCAGGATCCGGGGATGGAGCTTGCGGACGACCCATGCAGCCAGCGGCGCTGCCAGAACCCCCCCGGCGAGAATCGCCACGACGTAGGCCCACGGGATCTGCTGAGTGCCGAGGGACCACACGAAGCCCACGCTCGCGGCGAACGCGACGATGAACTCGCTGGTGTCGATGGTGCCGATCGCCCTGCGCGGCTCGATGCGCCCGGAGGACATCAGGGTCGAGGTCCCCAACGGTCCCCATCCGCCGCCTCCCGCTGCGTCGAGGAACCCGGCCAGCAGCCCGAGCGGGACGAGAAACCCCGCTGTCAGCCGCCGGGTGCCTGTTCGAACGGCGCGCCCGCCGAACACGGCGAACCGGATCAGGATCGACGCGCCGAGGAACAGCAGGAATCCGGACATCCACGGACGCGCGAGGTCGGCGTCGATCCGGGCCAGAACCGTGGCGCCGGCCAGTGCTCCGAGACCACCGGGAATGCCCAACCACGCGACGGCTCGCCAATCGACGTTTCCGAAATGGTTGTGAGCGACTCCGGAAACCACGGTGGTCCCGAGCTCGGCGAGGTGGGTGGTGGTGGAGGCGAGCACGGGCGACAGGCCGATCGCCAGCAGGAGCGTCGCGGTGGTCGCGCCGTACGCCATGCCGAGCGCTCCGTCGATGAACTGCGCTACGAGCCCCACCAGCGCCACGAGCACGAGGTGCTTCATCGCGACCTCCTCGCTTCTCAACCGCGGTCGAGGGGGGCGTTTGATGGGGGTTTCGTTCTGCTCCGCTCGAGCGCTCGGTGAGCTGGGGGAAAGTCATTCGCCCCTCACCCCCATCCCCTCTCCCCGTCCGGGTCGAGGGGGGTCAGCGCTCGGGCGCCTCTGCTTCCTTGCCCTCGATCTCGATGTCGTCGAAGACGCACTCGTAGTTGCGACAGCCGACGGTGACTTTCCCCAACTGCCCTTCGAGGCCCGGCAGGACCTTCCGCGCGAACGGACGGCCGTTGAGCAGACCCTGTGCTTCGATCCCCGCCTTCACCCGGTTGAGCCGAACGCCGAGCCGGAACGTCTGGCCGTCCGGCGGCGCGGGCGTCTCATCTTCGACGAGCATCTCGAGGTCCTGCGCGCTGTTGCCACTCACCTCGGTCCCGTCCGGTCGGCGATAGCGCCACCCGAGCCGCATGCCGACACCGGGGATCGAGAATGCGGAGACCTGGAGGTTCAAGATCCGGATCGCCAGCTCGCTGAAACGCTGCGCGTCTTTTTCGACCTCGTAACGGTCCTTGAGGTCCCGCATCGTGACATTGGCCGACACCTCGAAGTCATCGGTGGAGAAGTAGCGGTGAGCCACGTACGCGCGCGGGATGAGTCGCTTGCCACCGGTGTCGCTGCCGGCCTGGATCGCCTCGAGCCGGCCTTCGGTCATCCGCCACTGACCGGAGTGGACGTTGACTTCTTCGTCCCCGACACCGAAGCCGAGCCTGAGCCGTGTCCGACCGTCGCCGAGCTCCTCTTCCGTGACGTCCGAGAACACCTCGCCGTAGGTGTTCGGCGGCAGGCCCTTCGGAGCCGATCTCGCCGTGGTCTGGAACCCGTTCGGCGACAGGGTGATCTCCCCGTTGGAGCCGCTGAGCGTCAGCGCGGCCCCGGGCAGGAAGATCCGCGCCGCCATCCCGATCGCGGCGAGCGCGCCAATGACCAGAAGACCGGTCTTCACTGCCCTGCGCCCGGTCTCGATAACCGTCGGCGCTGACCTCGCCACCGGGCCTGCGGTGATCACCGAGGAGGTGTTCGAGCCGAGAGCACCCGGCTTCAGCAGCGGACCGACGGGCGAGCCGGACAGCAGGGCCCCGATCGCGGCGAGCGCTTCGGCGGCGCTTCGGCAGCGCTCCATCGGATCGCTCTCGAGCAGCGACGCCACCACCGGGTCCAGCCGGGGATCGAGCCCGGGCACCCGCTCCGATGGAAGGCGGAAACGGCCGATGGGAAGCTCCCCGGTGAGGAGCTCATAGAGCACCACGCCCACCGCGTAGAGATCCGCGCGCGCGTCCACGTTTCGCGCGTCGCGCCGCTGCTCGGGGGCCATGTAGTTGATCGTCCCCATCGCCACGGCCGTCGCGGTGAGCTGCAGGCGCTCCTCGCCTCCCCGCATCCCGGCCAGCCCGAAGTCCGCGACCTTCACGTGGCCGCGGGCGTCCAGGAGGATGTTCTCGGGCTTGAGATCCCGGTGGATGATCTCCTTCTCGTGGGCGCACTCGATCGCGCGCAGCACCTGGGAGATCAGCCGGAGCGACTCCTGCGGCGACGGACGACCCGTGTTGAGCACCTCGCGCAGCGAGCGCCCCTCCACGTACTCCATCACGAAGAAGTAGTGCTCGCCGGCCACGCCGCGGTCGATGATCTGCGTGATGTGCGGATGGCTGAGCGCCGCGAGCGCCGTCGCCTCCTTCTCGAACCGGGTGACGAACTCGCGATCCTTCGCCAGGTCCGGCGGGAGCAGCTTGACCGCCACGGTGCGTCCCAGCGATCGCTGGTGGGCGCGCCAGACCTCGCCCATTCCCCCTCGTCCGAGCAACTCGGTCAGATCGAACCCGGGGATCTCCACCCGGCTGGCCGAGATGAAGGTCTGACCCAGCTCCGACGACGCGGGCGGTCCGGAGACGACGTCGTCACTCCGGCCGCGCCGTCCCGAGACGGTGAGCCCGACACCCGGAAGGTCCTCCGCCGGGGCGGCGTCCTCGTCGAGCACGTTCGGCTCCAGGATGTTCGCGGCGCCCCCGGATGCAGCTGCGGCGATCGCGGGCTCCGGGCGCTGCGACTGCACGCGGATCGTGCTGACGTCGGTCCGGCGGACGTCGAAACGGATTCCGCACGAGCACAGGATGCGCTGCCCCGTCACATAGACGGTCACGTCGTGGGCACGCTGGCAGTTGGGGCAGGACTGCGTCTTCATTCCTGCGCGAACCCCAGGACGCGGTAGGTGTTGACGCCCTTCTCCTTCCCCTTCACCTGGGAGACGGGGAGCGCCTGGACGTCGAACCCGCCGCCCGCGCGTACGACGGTGTTCTCGGCGGCGAGCACCTCGCCCCCGCGGGCGAGCCCGCATAGGCGCGCGGCGACGTTCACCGAGTCACCGATCGCGGTGAACTCGTGGCGCTCGCTCGACCCCATGAAGCCGACGATGGCCACGCCGGTGTTGATGCCGATGCCCACCTCGATTGGGCGTCGTCCGTCGGCGACGCGGCGCGCGTTCAGCTCCTGCATGACCTCCTGCATCTGGAGGGCCGCCGTCAGCGCGCGCGCCGGATCGTCCGCGTGCGCCTGGGGAGGTCCCCACACCGCCATCACGCAGTCGCCGATGAACTTGTCGAGGTTCCCGCCGTGCTCGAACACGACGTCCGCCATCGCGGTGAAGAACTCGTTCAGCATGGCGACGGTGTCCTGCGGGTCCTCGCTCTCCGCCATGCGGGTGAAGCCACGGATGTCGGCGAAGAGGACCGAGATCTCCGCCTGCTGCCCCGAGCGGAGCAGCTCGACGTCGCCCTTGATGACCGCCTCGGCCACCGCGCGCGACAGGAAGCGGGAGAGCTCTGCGCGCGTGACCGCTTCAGCCTCGATCTTGTGGGCGAGCTCCGCGTTCTCCATCGCGAACGCGGCCTGGGAGGCGATGCCGGAGAGGATTTTGAGATCTTTCTCGCTGAAGGCGTTGCTGCGCTCTCGGCTGTCGAGGAAGAGCACGCCCTTGAGTGCGCCATTCGCCAGCAGCGGCACCGCCATCGCCGAGCGGATGCCCGCGGCGACGATGCTCTCCGACGAGGAGAACCGCGAGTCGAGGATGGCGTCCTTGGTGAGCACGGCCTGGTGGGTGTCCGCGACCCGGTTGAGCACCGTTTCCGAGACCGAGACCTCGGCCTCCCCCTTGCGATGACGCACGGCGACGGCCTCGAACCGGCCCGGGACAGCGGTCGTGCGGAAGAGCACCCCATGGTCCGCGGCGAGCAGCTCGAACGCGACCTTGAGGATCTTCTCCGCGAGCTGCTGCGGATCCCGCTCGAGCCCGACCTGACGGTGGAACTGGTGCGCGATGCGGAGCTTCTCGTAGTCCTGACGGAGGGCCTCCGGATCCCGCAGCCGGTCGGCAGGGAGGAACTCGTTCTGCTCCTTCTGGTCGAGTTGGGCAACGACGGCCGACATCGCGTGGGCGGAGGCCACCACCGTGACCCCGGCCTGGGAGACCGTGAGCCCATCCGGCTGGGCCCCGGCAAGGAAGAACAGCCGGATGTTGTTGCCCAGGGCGATCTCGTCGCCGTCCTTGAGCCGGAGCTCGCGGATCCTCCGGCCGTTGACGAAGGTCCCGTTGGAGGAGCCCAGGTCACGCAGGACGAAGATGCTGCCGATCCGCTCGACCGAGGCGTGCTCTTTCGAGACCTCCCGGTCCCCGAGCCGGATCGTGTTCGCGGGGTGGCGCCCGAGCGTCGTCTTGACCGCGCCCAGCGGGTATTCGGCGGTGGTTCCGTCGGGCAGACGGGTGGTGAGCCGGGGGCCCTGATGCGGATCGAACGGGAGGGAGCCGAAGTCGCTCATGAAGCCCTCCCGAACGGGGCACCGGCCGCAACGGCCTGGCCACGAAGCACAGCTGGGGATGTGCACGCGGGGGAGCGCACGGTCGTCGTTCGAAAGGAACCCGACAGTATCATGGCGGGGCGGGAGCTCACAGCGATTGCTGCGCGTGCAGGCTGCCTTCCGCCTGCCGGTCGGGACGGACGGTGCTCACGGGAACTTCACGCCGATTCCGGCCGCCGGATAGAAGGTCGCTCCACCCAGGTTGCGCCGTTGACCAAAGAGAATCGGCTGGCTGTGGGTGTAGCCGCCCGTCAGCTCCAGCATCACGTGGACCCACTTGTAGCCCGCCCCGACCCCCACCGTCGCGCCGAAGAAGTGGGTGTTCACCACGGAGGGCAGGCCGACGTCGCGGCCGATGATCTCGGTGGCCTCCGCGGAGTAGTTCACCAGGTTCGCGTCGAGCGAAGTCCGGCTGTAGAGGTACTTCGCGGCGCCGTAGAGCTGCAGGATCTCGCCGAACTCGAGGCTGGCGATCAACGGGACCTCGACGTCCCAGCGGGAGAAGTCGGCGAGCTCGACGTAGTCGAGCACGTCCATGACCGGGTTGTCGAAGAGGTACCTGGAGACGCCCAGACCGATCGCGACGTCGAAATCCCTGCGCTTGATCGGCCTCACGTCCGGCCCGTTGTCGTGATGGTAGAAGCGGTACTTCCCGTCCAGGCGGATGGCGTTGACGCTGTAGCGAAACCCGACGTCGACGTCCTCGAAGATGCCGGTCCGCACGCCGATCTCGTATCCCGTGGAGGGCGGGGCGATGGCGATCGCAACGCCGGCGGTGAGCAACGCCTGCTGATCCTCTTCGCTCAGCGCATACGGTTCGCCCTTTTTCTGCGCCTCCGTGATGGCACCCGCCTGCTTGACGCCCTGCTCGATAAGGGTCACCGCCGGACCTACGTTCAGATAGGCGCCCATGCCTCCCGTGATCTGGACCTGGCCCACATCCGTGGGATTCGCCGTCTGCAACGTCGAGAGCGTCGTGGCACACCCGGTGGTCGCAACCGCGAGGATCGCAACGCCAAAGGCAAGGGAAGAACGCATGAACGTCACGTTATCTCCAAAAGGTGCTAAGCGTCCGCCCCCGTGAAGATCAAACAGAGACCCGAGGATTTCTCGGTCAAAGAGTCGTGGCGGTTTGACGAGATCCCCGGTGGGAGCTTCCGCGTCTACGTGATGGACAAGCAGAAGCTGTCCACGTTCGAGGCGGTCGAGCGCATCCGCACCCGGTTCGGCCTGCGCCCCGGCGTGGTCTCGTTCTGCGGGCTCAAGGACAAGCAGGGGCGGACCGAGCAGCTCATCGCGGTGGATGGGGCGGATGTCGATCTCCAGGACCCCGACCTCCGGCTCAAGTACCTCGGCCGCACCGACCGCCCCCTCTCGGCGGCGAACACGACCTCGAACCGCTTCTCCGTGACCGTCCGCGCCCTCGCGGAGGACGACCTGCGGCTGCTCACGATCTCCGCCGCCGAGGTGAGCCGGCTCGGCGTGGTGAACTACTTCGACAGCCAGCGCTTCGGCTCGCTCAAGCACGGGCAGGGCTTCATCGCGAAGGACCTGCTCCGGGGAGACTTCGAGGCCGCGCTGAAGAACTACATGGCCCGGCCCTCCCCCCTCGACCGCACCGAGGACGCGAAGGTGAAGGCGTTCTGGCGCGACAACTGGGGACAGTGGCTCCGCAAGGCCCCGTTCAAGGGGAACGCGAAGTACTACCGGATCCTCCGCGTGCTGCGCGAGGACCCGAAGGACTACGTGAAGGCGTTCCTGCAGATCGACTCGAACTACCGCGCCCTCCTGCTCTTCGAGTACCAGAGCTACCTGTGGAACGAGGGCGTGCGGCGGCTCATGCAGCTGCTGCTCCCGCGCGAGCACCTGTTCCCCGCGCCGTACCAGGCCGGCACCCTGCTCTTCCACCGCGACGCTCCCCCCGAGGTCCTCCGGTACCTGCGCGACGGGACGTTCCCGCTGCTGGCGCCGAACTCCACCTTCACCGACCCGAAGGTGAAGGAGGCGGTGGAGTGGGTGCTGGGGAAGGAGAAGCTCACCCTCGATAAGCTCCGGATCGCGGAGGCGCCCCGGATGCTCTACTTCAAGCACGAGGAGCGCCCGGTGCTGGTCTACCCGGGCAAGCTCGTGCTCGGCAGGCGGACGCGGGACGAGCTCAACCGGGGATCCGTGAAGCTCAACGTGGCGTTCACCCTGCCCCCCGGCTCCTACGCGACCCTGGTGATCCGACGGCTCTTCCACTTCTCCTGGCAGGAGGAGGCCCGCGAGGAGATCGAACGGCGCGCGGCGGACACCGCCCGGGCCGCAGAGTTCGACTTCGCCACCCGGGACAGCGGCGGCACCGCGGCGGCGCCCGCTGCACCGGGCAAGGGACGTGCACGCCGCCCGGCGCCCCGGCTCGAAGCAGAGACCGTGCCCGAAGCGGTCATCGAGGTGGAACGCCCGAAGGTGGAGCGCCCAAAGGCGGAGCGCCCGAAGCCTGAGCCCGAGCTGGGCTTCCGAGAGCGCCAGAAGCTCAAGAAAGACCAGCGCGCGAAGGACCGGGCAGGCGCCAAAGCGAAGCCCAAACCCTCGAAATCAAAGAAGAAACCCGCCCGCTAGTCGGGCGATTCAGCGCACAAGAGGAGACCGCCGCCCGAGCCGGGGCAATCGAAGACGGGACCGTCCGTAGAGCAACACGTGAACGATACCGCCTCCCTTCCCTGGAACTCCTTCGCTTTCCCGCTCGGGTTGCCGCACAAATCCGTGGCCGACGACGCCCAGGAGCGCCCATGGAGGGCTGACGTGGTGGCCGCCCGCAAGGGCGACCCGGACGCCTTCGCCTCGCTCGTTCGGGCCACCCAACGGCCCGTGTACGGACTGTGCCTGCGCCTGCTCGGAAACGAGGCGGAGGCCGCCGAGGTCGCCCAGGAAGCGTTCCTTCGCGCGTACCAGAACCTCGGGCGGTTCGACCTCGAGCGTCCGTTCGATCTGTGGGTCATGGCGATCGCCCGGAACCTCTGCCTGGATATCCTTCGGCGTCGAAGCAAGATGCACTCGGAAGACGTGGACGACCTGCGCGAAGTGCTCCCCTCCGGCGCGTCCTCCCAGGAGGAGACGGTGATCGCCCAGCAGGAGCGCCTCTCGCTCGAGCAGGCGATGGCCACCCTGTCTGCCGACGACCGCGAGGTGCTCGCGCTGTACTACGTGCAGAAGCGCACCACGAAGGAGATCGCCCAGGTGATGGGCGTGGCGCCCGGGACAATCATGGCGCGGCTGTTCCGCGCGCGAGAGAAGCTCCGCCAGCGCATGCAGACCGCAGAGGAGGCACCATGAGCCACTACAACGAGTGCCCTGATCTCGAGACGCTCTTCACCGGCCTCGCCGAGAACTCCCAGGAGGCCCGCGCGCATCTCGAGTCCTGCCCTGTCTGCGCGGCGATCGTCGAAGATCACCGGCAGCTCGAGAAGGACCTGCTTCGCCTCGCAGATCCCCTCCCCCCACCCGACTTCGTCCATGCAGTGATGGCGAAGGTTGAAGCCCACCCTGCGCCAGTGCGCCGTGAGGTCTGGACGGGGATCGGCATCTTCGCCGCGTCCCTGGTGGCGGTCGTCCTCAGCTTCGTGCTCGATGCGAGCGCCGCCGGACAGGTGGGGACCGCGATCGCCTCCGGGGTGGTCACCCTCCGCAATGCATCGATGGCGCTGTTCCACGGGCTGGGCGCGCTCTGGGAGACCTCTGCGCTTCCAGTGACCGCCGTGGCCTCGGCGCTGCTCGTATTCTTCCTCTTCGGACTGCGAAGCCTCGGCCTCACGTCCGACTCCCGAGTGACGACATGAAGTCCTTCGCCCGTACAACCCTGCTCGCGTTGGCGCTGATGACGCCGGGGATGGCTCTCGCCCAGACCCCGGAACCCCAGAAGACGATCTCGGTCGATTTCCGGGGAAACCTCCGGGACGCGCTCAAGCAGATCGCCCAGGCCGGCGGGCTGAACCTCGTGGTGACCGGGGACCTGGATCAGGATGCCCAGGTGCAGCTGAGCGGCGTCAGCGCGGAGGACGCGCTCCGCACGGTGGCCCAGGCCTACAACCTCAAGATCCACCAGACGGGCAGCATCTGGACGCTCCGGCCGATGACGCCGCAGGAGATCGCCGCGGGAGCACCCACCGCGGATGCCGCAGCCCCTGCCCCCTCCGCCCCGAAGGAACAGCCGGAGGCGCAGGAGCAGGAGCAAAGCCGGGAGCAGATCGACGCCGCCGCGCAGCAGGCGAAAACGAAGGCGCTCGCGGAGGCCGAGCGGCTCGAGCAGCTCGCGACCCGGAAGCAGGAGCAGGCCCCGGGTGACGACGACGCGCGGGACGAGGCGCGAGAGCTGAGGGAGGCCGCGCGCGAGCTCCGTCAGAAGACCCGTGAGGCCTTCACGCGCCGAGGTCGGGACCCGGGCGATCGGGTCAGCGCCGGGCGCGTGGTGGTGGGCGAGAACGAAACGGTGACGAGCGCGATCTCCTGGGGCGGCGGCGTCGAGATCAACGGACACGTCGAGGATGACGCGGTGGCCTTCGGCGGCGACGTGACGCTCGGGCCTCGCGCCGTGGTCGAAGGGGACGTGGTCGCCTTCGGTGGATCGGTCCGGCGTGCCCAGGGCGCGGTGATCGAGGGCGACGTGGTGACCTTCGGCGGGAAGGTGAGTCAGGACGCGAAGAAAGAGGACGCGGGCGAGGAGGTTTCCATCGCCCCCCGCGCGGTGGCCGAAGCGGTGAAGCGTCACGAGCGCAACACCCCTGCGGTGGTGGCCGCCCTGATCTGGTTCATGTCGCTGTTCGGGATCGGGTTCCTGACCACGTTGCTGATGCCCGAGCGGATGAAGCGCATCGAGCTGGAGATCCGCGCCAATCCGCTCAAGAGCGGACTCACCGGGTTCCTTTCGACGCTGGCGCTGTTCCCGCTGACCGTGCTGCTCGTGGTGACGGTGATCGGGATTCCTGTGGCGGTCGCGCTGTGGGTACTGGCGCCGGTCGCGGCCGTGGTGGGCTACGCCGCGGTGGCCACCGAGTTGGGCACGCGGCTCCCGCTCTTCCGCGGCCGCAAGACCCAGGCCATCGTGCTGGCGCTCGGGATCGCGGTGCTCGTGCTCGTCGGGTTCGTGCCGATTCTGGGCCCGCTCGCCCTGACCTTCCTCGGATGCATGGGCTTCGGCGCCATCATCCGGACCCGCTTCGGCGCTCGCGGCAAGCCGAAGTCGCCCGACCTCGACGACCTGCCCACCGGAGTGCCGGTCTGAAAGATCGCTCTCAACTGCGACGCCGGTTGCACGATCAATTCGAGGCGGCGATGCGGGCCGGATTGAGCGGGCCACCCCTGCCGAGCGTGTAGGTGTGCCTGGCCCGCATGCGGCCGTTCGGCAGCGTCTGATGTGGGCGGACTGCCTGCCGCACCGCGCAGTGGAATCGGCCTGGCCCGGCGGCAATCTCCGCTTCTCGTTGGTGCCGTAGGCTCCTCGATGCATCGGCCCCGAGGACGGCAGGGACCGGGAGTAGTTGTCGGTCGACCCTCAAGATCCAACACATCTCGGATTGCGCTCCCGCACTCGCTCGTGATCTACGGCCGCGATGGTTCCCTCGTGGGTTTCGGCTGAGG
>JBAWAM010000153.1:0-10130 GCA_049589315.1 Myxococcaceae bacterium | reverse complement strand
CCGCAGTGGTCGGTGAACCCCGGAAGCATCCGGGTCCAGGATCCCACGAGCGGGTACACGCTCGAGTACACCTGGAGCGCGCCACAACCCCGGGTCGGCGCGCAGGGCTTCAAGCTGACGATGAAGGTCACCGCGACCGCCCCGAGGACCGGCAGCGTGACCGCCGGCATCGAGGCGCGGTCGAACGTCTTCACCTTCGACAAGCCAGCCCCGGTCAGCGCTCAGGTCACGGTGGAGAACGGCCGGACGGATTCCGCCACCGTCGAGGCGAATGTGGTGCCGCCCACGAACTACTCGGGCACAGGGTTTCTGTGGGTCGGCGCTTCCTACGGACCCGGTGTCACGTACAACTACCGGGCGCAGTACCCGGGAGCGTCGTGACAGGCGCGTGCAGGCCTGATCGCGGACATCAACCGGGCGCATCCCGATGCATCCACGGTCGATAAGGAGGATAGCCGCCGGTCGGTGAGGTGGGGCGCGGTATCGGGCCTTGGAATGGGCGTGTGACGCGGGGAAAGGGCTCAGGCGCACTACCCGGCGAGGAGAGCCGTGATCATCTGCGAGGACCTGTGGTTCGCCGAGCTGGTGCTGGTGCCCAATGCTTCGCCGTTCGAGGGGCAGCCGGTGGATACCACCGAGGAAAACCTGCAGTCGCGCATCCGCGGCGCGATGCTGATGGCGATTACCAACAAGTTCCACGGCCTGCTGCTGACCACCGGCAACAAGAGCGAGTACGCGGTGGGCTACGCGACCATCTACGGCGACATGGCCGGGGGCTACGCGCCGCTGAAGGATCTGTGCAAGACCGAGGTGTTCGCGCTGGCGCGCTGGCGCAACACCGTCGGCGACCGAGTGATCCCGTAGCGCGACATCGACCGTCCGCCGTCGGCGGAACTGCGCGAGAACCAGAAGGACCAGGATTCGCTGCCGCCTTACGACGTGCTCGATGCGATCCTGCTGCGCTACGTGGACCAGGACTGCCTGTCGCGACTATGTCGCGCGCGCTACGGCCCGCCCGGCCTTCGCGAAGGCACGCGCGGACCAGATGGCGCAATTCGCCGCGGCGGACTGATCCACACCGGCAACAAAAAAGCCGCCCCTTGAGGCGGCTTCTTGCATGGCGTGCGGTGGTGCGGGCTCGAACTCTCCACCCGCACGCTCACTCAGTCCTTCGTGCAGACGACGTCGTCGATCTGGAGGTGGTCACGGCTGGCATCGGTGCGGCTCGGATAGAAGATCAGGCGCCACCCGCGCACGTTGCCGTTGAAGCGGAAGAACACCGGCTGCCACTCGTCGCTGTCGACGGCGAAGAAGGGGGTCTGCACGCTCCAACCGCCGCTCGAATAGCTGCGATGGCGAAGGGTGCCCTGGCCACGCACCCGATACGAACAGGAGTAGCTACCGTTCGGGACGTCGAACTTCTCGAGAGAAAAGCGTTCAGCCACCTGGATGGGAGCAACGAACTGCAGCGCCGTCGAACCGCCGTGCACCGCGTTCGTGTAGGGCACGAGTCGCGAAGGCTTGATCTCGGTCCCTGGGTCGGTGAGGCCGTTGTCGATGCCGTACCAGTACTCGGGAATGAGGTGCTGCCCCTGGTAGGGGATGGAGACGTTGTGCCAGGCCTCGAAGCCCCCGTTGCGGATGATGTTCGACGGGTGATCGGCGGCAACGCAACGCCGCGTCGCCGGGTCGCAGGCAGGCAGCGCACCGAGGCAGTCGTAGGAGGTGAAGCAGGCGCCTTCGGCCAGCTCGCACACGCCGCTCGTGGGATTGCAGCTCGTTGCCGGGTGGCTGCAGGTGACGTTGGCGCAGGGGTCGCCTCCGACACAGCGATGCGTGGTGACATCGCAGACGGGCGTCTCCGGGGTACCCGCGCAATCCGCGTGACGGGTGCAGCGATCCTGGGCGACCACACACGTGTGGGTCTGATCGCAGGCCTCCCACTCGCGGCAGTCAGCGGCGTCATCGCAGCGACCGGCGAGGGGCTCGCAGGTGGCGGTGGCATCCACGCAACGCTCCCAGACCTCGCAGCTGACTTGATCACACGGCTCGGCGGCCCGCACGCAGCGCACGTCGTCGATGAGCAGGTGCTCGCCGCTCGTATTCCGGATGCTGAAGATGAGCTCGAAGGTGTCGAAGACGTTGTCCGCGAGGTTGAAGTTGTACGACAGCTCCTTCCACGTCGCGGTGTCGAGTGACGTGTAGGCCGAATAGCTGGAGTAGTCGTCGTCGAAGAAGGCGTTCCGAACCTCACCGGTGCCCCTCGCCTGGAAGGTGCAGGCATAGCGGCCGGCGGGCATCGACTTCGCCAGGGTGCTGAAGCGATTGTGCGTGGTCGAAGGGTTGACCAACCGCAGCGCGTTCATGCCTTCGAAGGCATTCATCGTGTCCTTCTGGACCCCGTCAGTGCCGATATTCGACCTGCTCCCGAACCACATCTCCGGAAGCGCACCGGGCCATTCCTCGAAGCCCCCATTGTCGACGACGTTCGGCACGGGATTCGTGCCCCCGTCCGGTGTCTGTTCGCCTGCGTCCGGCGTCTCTTCCCCAGCGTCCGGCGTGTGCTCGCCGGCATCTGGAAGCTCATCGCCCGCGTCCGGCGTCTGCTCGCCGGCGTCAGGCAGCGCTTCACCCACATCCGGGAGAGTCCCGCCGGCGTCAGGCGCCACCGCAGGATTCGGCCCACCGCAGGCGGCCAACAGGACCAGCACCGAGATCAGACACACACGAAACGACATCACTGCGAGCCTCCGTTCTCCTGAATCGGGGCTCGTATCACGTCTTTCGACGAGCGGCCGCTGGGGCCAGGGCGATGAGGGGGAGAGCAGCGTCCGAGGACGCGGCGCGCCTTGCGGCGGAGGAGCTCGGCCCAGGGCAACCTCTGACGTAGAGACCGGGAGGGCGGCGCTGACGGAACCGATAGCTGACGGGCGATGCCGTAGTAGGTGTCGCCGGCCCTCACCACGTGGACGGTGAGCGGAAGCGCCTCCCTGTCCCCTCTCACTGTCTAGCTGCTGGTGGGACGAGCCTGATTCCCGACGCGGTCGCCGCGTCGAAGAAGGCGGCCAGCTCTTCGGCGATCCGATCCGCCCGGCGAAGCGCTTCGGGATCGGGTCCGTCCCCGCGGTGCAGCAGATACACGCCGAGCTGGAAGGTCCGCTGCGACGAAAGATGATCGGGGATCCGTGGTCCCATCTCTGCGACGATGTCCGAGATCCGGACCGGAACCTTCGTCGCCTGCACGCGATCTCCGTCGAGATATCGGACATCCCTGAGGAGGAAGGTGTCGGGGACCTCCTCCGGGCCGATCACCCCCATCAGGTAGAGATCGAGCGCCGAGAAGCCGGCCGGCGCCATATAGGGCGCGTCCCGAACGGTGAAGATGCCGGGCTCCACCTCCTCGAAGGTCGATCCGCCCATGACCGAGCTCTCGGGGTAGAGCCGCGGGCTATAGGTGCTCGCGACCGGGTGCACCGCCGGAGCATTCAGCCAGCGGTTCCAGTGGCAGGCGCAGGCGTCCTCGACCAGGGGAACCTGCTCACCGGACTCGGACACGATCGTGCTGATGCCCGGGCCCCAGCGATGCGTCAGTTCGTGGGCCAGCAACCCGACGGCGAACGCATGTTCCTGGTAGGGCCTATCCTTGTCCGACACCAGCTCATTGAAGGCCGGCTGTCCCACCCAGATCGGGAGGACGGCCGCCTGCAGTCGCTCGGAGCCAAACGCCGATCCCGGATACGGAAAGTACGCGGAGTCTCCGAGTCCCATGATCGGAGTGCCAACTGCCCCGGTCGTCGCGGTCACGCCCCACAAGGTGTCGATCCGGAAATCGGTGAGGAGCACGACGAAGTCGTCTTCGGGAGCAAAGCGCTCAAAGACGGGAGGGAGGAGGTCCGCGAACTCGGTCGAGATGAGCGGATGGTGGAAGACCTCGAAGGCGTCACCGCTGAAGCTCCCTCCTGACGATAGATCGCCGCCGGCAGGGAGCATCGTCTCCGAAGGCGCTCCGGTAAACACGCCGACGATCCCATCCAGCTCCGGCACCTGCTCGTATCTGAGCTCGATCACGCCATCGGCGAAAAGCGCCACCTGGAAGGTGCACCATCCGTTGGGCTCGAACGAGAAGGAGTGGGGCGTCGGACGGAGATTGCGCCAGGTGATGGTGACGTGGTCGGCGCGCGAGGTGATCGCGGTGTGGGTGGCCTCGTAGATGCCCCAGAAGACAGCGATCGTTCGATCGATGCCGGTCGCCGCTCGAGTCCTGAAGGCGGACGCAACGTCGTGCATCGTTCCGGTGGGCCACAGAGTCTGAGGGCTCCAGGAGACGTTCTCCGGAGGCCCGAACACCAGCCGGCCACCGGGATCTATCCACGCCTGCTTCCATGAGGTGCCCGCGAAGGGAAAGTCGAACGGAAGCACGAGGTCCGTCGTGAAGTACGCATCCTCACCATCGGGTTCGAACGCGGACGAGTCGAGGACGGTCACGTCGTACCCGCTGGGTGTCGGCACGAACCGCAGACCGCGTCCTTCGAGATCGAATGCATTCGTGTCGGCGAGCACGAGCGAGTCGGCGGGAACGGATCGAACCCAGCCAGACCCGGGCTCCGGCTCGGGACATGCCAGGAGGGGAATGAAGAGAACGGCGGCGAGTCGATTCCGCATCTGGCTCCAATCCGAGTCTTCGTCGGAAAGGGGACAGATTACTTCGGGATCTACGCCCAGATGAAGCCGCGGAAGTCGCCCTCGGCGAGGTTCTGTCGCGCGTCGAGAGCGGCGAAAAATGAAAAAGGCCGGGAGCCCGGGGGCGCCCGACCTTCATTCATCCGGACTGGCCGGTGACCTTCGCGGCGAGGACTACAGGCAGGCGCCTTCGGTCCAGGTCAGCCGACCCGCCGCGGCGGCCTCGCACTTGTTCCCGTAGGTCCGACCATCGCTGCCGCACACCGGCCGGTACTCCTTGGTGCAGGCCATGGGAGCCTTGCACACCGGGACCTCGTTGCAGGGCGCGGTGATGCAGTGCACCTCCTGCATGACGCAGAACGTGTCCGGGGCGCAGAGGACCGCGGAGCAGTCGGTGGGCGCCGTCGGCGCGCACTCGCCTTCGGTCCAGGAGATGCGGCCCGCAGCGGAGGCCTGGCACGCGTTGCCGTAGGTCACGCCGTTGCTGCCGCACACCGGCTGGTAGTGCTGCGGGCAGAACCGCTGCTCGACGCAGGAGGGGACGTCGTTGCACGGGGCCTGGATGCAGTGCACCTCCTGCATGATGCACTGGGTGCCCTCGAGGCAGCTGACCGCGGCACAGTCGGCGGGCGCCGTCGGCGCGCACTCGCCTTCGGTCCAGGAGATGCGGCCCGCGGCGGAGGCCTGGCACGCGTTGCCGTAGGTCACGCCGTTGCTGCCGCACACCGGCTGGTAGTGCTGCGGGCAGAACCGCGGCTCCACGCAGCTGGGGACGTCGTTGCACGGGGCCTTCTTGCACTGCACCTCCTGCATGATGCACTGGGTGCCGTAGCCACACCGGACGTTGGCGCAGGTGATGGGCTCGCTCGAGCCGAGCTGGCACACGCCCCTCTTGCCATCCGAGAAGCAGTGCTGGCCCGCGCCGCAGTCGGAGTCCGCCGAGCAGGCGCCGACCGTGATGCGGTTCTTGATGGCCTGGTACGTCGCGTTGCCAATCCCGTTCACCCGGACGATGTCCTTCGGGGCGAAGAACGGGCCGTTGAGCTCGCGGTCCTCCACGATCGCCTTCGCGCGCGCCGGCGTAATGTTGGGCAACGTGTCCAGCTCCGCCGCGTCGGCGACGTTGATGTTGACGGGCGCGCGAACGATGCCTGCCTCGTCCACGTTCGTCTCGTCGAGTCCAACGTCGCTCTCGTACTCGCTCACGCCGCACGCGGAGACGACGAGCACGGCCATACACATTCCAAGGATTCTACGGTTCATGAAGGGTTCCCCCCCAAATCGAGCAGCGCCGAGATGGGCTGCATTGGGTGACTGACGGCGCGGCTGCTAGCAGGTGAGTGCGTGTAGGACAAGTCTACGGATGTGTCATGTCGAAACGATGTGTAGGTGTGTCGACAATCAGACACTTGTGCAGCGTGCGAGCCGTTGGTGCTGGAAAAATCCCGTTTCAGTAGAGCGGTTCGCGCGTGGTGATCGGCACCGACGCCTCGAGGGGAATGCGGCGGCGCTGGACGCCCTGCGCGGCCCGGGTACGCGCCAGCACCAGGGCGCGCTCGGATTCGGCCCATACCAACGGGCCCAGCACCTGCCAGTGCGAGGGGTGTTCGATGATCAGGTGCAGCAGCGCCACGGTGTAGTCAAGAGAGATCCCGGTGAGCCCCGCTGCGGCGAGGCGGCGGGGGACGCCGTCGCGGAGCGCCTCGCGCGTGGTCTGCTCGAGCCCGGCGTCGACGACCCGCTCGGACGAGGGCGGGAGCAGCATCGCGAGCGCGTCGCTGTGGATTCGCACCAGTCGCCCGGTGGGGAAAACGTCTTGGAGGGTGTCTGCGATCGCGCGGAGCGTCGCATCACCTGCGGGGAAGCCGTGCGACTGGTTCACCTTGATGAGCTCGACGGGATCGACGATCACCGCGCCGATCTCCCAGCCCTCGTAGTGACCGTGCGTGGGGAGATCGTACTCGTAGCGCAGCAGCGCTCCCTGCGTGAGCGACAGGACGTGGAAGGCGCCGGTGATCGCATCCGGTTCGCCTCGACGTGCCTTCTCCGCGTCCAGCAGCGCGCGGACGGCCTGCTCCGTCGCCTTCTCGCGATGCACCTGGATGCGCTGACCAAACAGTGCGGTGAGCTCGTCGGCGAGGTCGTCGGGAATCTGAGCCATCGCTACAGCACCTCCTCGATGGTCGCGCCGGCGTCGCGAAGGAGCTGCTGGTACCAGTCCGCGGCGCGCGCGGCGCGACCCTCCAGCGCCCGGGTTCCCCAGAGGATGGAGAGGGTGCGCGTGGTGCCTTCATGGGTCTTGGTCCGCTGCGCGTCCTTCACCGCGTTCGCACAGGGGCCTTCCGCGTCGAACAGGCAGAGCAGGCCTGCCACGTCGATCGCCTGCCCGGAGGCGTTGAACACGTAGGTCTGCCCCTCCTCGCCCAGGCCCACGCGCAGCGGTGGCTTCGCGCGATCGAGATCGACCACGCTGATGGGGAGCCCACTGTGCAGCGACACGACGTTGCACGCGTCCACCGCGAGGTTGATCGACCCGAGCTGGCCTTCCCCCGCGGCGCGCACCAGGTACTCGCTCGCCGGCTTCCCCCGGCCGGTGGGCTTGTAGCCGCCATGTCGGAGCAGATCGCGGACGGCCGAGCGCACCGCATCGTCGGACTGAAGAGGCGCCGGCGCGTCGAGGCGGAGGAGCAACGTCAGCGCGTCCGGGGAAGGCATCTCCCCGAGCGGTCGGGGGAAGACCGTGGTGAACGCGCGAAGCTGGACCAACGGATGCGGATCGACCGAGAGCATGGGGCGCGTCGTACCAGAGGCAACGCTCTGGGTCAGCGGCTGCGACGCCCGAGCGTCACGCTCAGCTCTCCAGGGCGAGCCGCTCCGCCGTTCGCTTGTCGCGGCTCAACTTCCAGATCACCCCGTCCAGCCAATAGTGCGAGAAGGTCAGGGAGAGCCAGACCACGGTTCCCCAGCGGTACACCGTCCAGGAGGTGCCCGTCGTCAGCAGCGAGCCGCCGTAGATGATCACGTACCCGCTTCCAGCGAGCGCGAGGAGCATCGCGAAGTAGAGGAAGAGCCGCCCCCAGCCCGGCTGGGAGATCCAGCTGACGATGCGCGCGTCCGGGTGCACACCGCCGCGCCAGGCATTGCGGTGGTAGTAGCGCACGATCCCCATGTACTGGAGCCCGTGCCAGCAGGCGGCCGCGGCGAAGGCGGTGGTGTCGCCGGTCGTGATGAGCTGGAACGGCACGTAGAACCCGACCCCCGCGCAGGCGATGAAGGCGCCGCGGATCCACGCGCTCTTTGCCCAGGGTGCGCCGCGCTCGCGCAGCCGGAGGACGAGCCACGCCAGCGCCATGGCGATCGACGCGTAGAGGAGGAGGTCCACCACGGGCAGCGGGATCTTCGGGTAGTAGAGTTCGGTACCGAAGAGGCGGCGCGGGCCCGTCTGGAGCCGATGCAGCAGGCACCAGGCGACGAACGCGAACATCATCGGGCGCTCGAGCCGCAGCGCGAACGACGCGTCGGCCTCCCCGGAGCGGCGCTGGTAGATGCGCAGCAGGCCCCAGTTCTGGGCCACGAAGTGCCACACCGCCCAGTACAGGAGGACCGTGTTGAGGATGCGGTTCCCGCGCGGGCCGAGCGTGACGATGAGCGCGACGACGCCAGCGGCGATGAGCAGCGGAACGACGAAGGCGTGCACCGGGCGCGCGCGCCATTCGCGCTGGTCCATGTACACGCGGGTCCAGGTGGACACCAGGTGCGGGCCGTTGGAGACCACCGCGACCGTTGCGAGGATGAGGAAGCTGTTGACGTTGAAGACCGACGCGGCGACCCACGCCATCAGGACGGTGGTGACGCTGGCGAAGAAGAAGAAGGCGTCGAAGGCGGGTGAGACGATGAAGGGGGACCGGGCGGCGGTGCTCGGCCGGTCGCTCACCATGGCTGCATCGGCGGTCAGGGTGGTCACGCGGCGAGGCATAGCACGCCTCGCCAACCGGACGTCGAGTCCGCTATGACGAGGCATAACTCTCCATGCGCGCGTCTCTCCTCGTCCTGCTCCTCGCTTCCGCGCCGGCGCTCGCAGCCGGCTACACCGTTCCGATCGACGTGGGGATCGGCCCTGCCGCGTATGTCATCTCCGGTCCCGTGTTCGCGGACCAGCCGATCCACTTCGGGCTCAAGATCAACGTCGAGGCGGTGATCGACCAGGAGTGGATCCGGAAGAACCCGCGCGCCGTGCCGAAGCAGTACCGGCGCATGGCGAACAAGATCACCGAAGCGCGCATGTCGCACTTCCTGGTCCCGGACAGCTTCTTCATCTCGCCGAAGGTGAAGAACACCGGCATCTACGGCGTGACCTGGCGTCCCCTCGGGTTGAACCAGTCGTTCGGCGAGGGTGGGGCGAAGTTTCGGCTCGGCGCGGGACTCCTGCTCACGTACGCGTTCATCCACTCCGACTCAGAGTTTGTCCCGACCACCCACTTCATCCGCCCCGGGCTGGACCTGATGGCGGAGCTCGAGTTCATCGCGGCGAAGACGTTCGGGGTGAGCTTCGGCTGGGCCTCCGGCTTCTACATCCCGCAGCAGCTCGGGACGCTGGGGATCGGACCGATCGACGAGTCCGTGTGGCACGTCGGGCAGGCCTTCCTCAAGGTCCACTTCCGCTTCCCCTATGAGGTCCGGCGCTGAGCATGCGGCCGATGCAGGCGCGTTTCCTCGCCGGTGAAGAGCTCTACCGCGAGGTGGTGCTCGAGAAGCTCGCCAACGCGCGCGAGTCGGTGTGGATCTCCACCGCCAACCTCAAGGCGATGTACGTGGAGCACCACGGCGAGTTCGTGCCGGTCCTGGACGTCTTCTCCGAACTGGCGAAGCGCGGCGTGGAGCTGCGCATCCTGCACGCGGAGCTGCCGTCGCGTCCGTTCCGTCAGGCGTTCGATCGCAAGCGGAAGCTCGTGCAGGGTGGGCTGCAGCTCAAGATCTGCCCGCGGGTGCACTTCAAGTGCGTGCTCGTCGATGGCGCGTGGGTGTACCTGGGGAGCGCGAACCTGACCGGCGCAGGGCTGGGCGCGAAGGACGAGCACCGGCGCAACTTCGAGGTCGGGTTCGCAACCGAGGACTTCGACGTGATCGACCGGACGACGGCGCTCTACGAGTCGGTGTGGTCCGGCGCCGAATGCGGGACGTGCAAGCTGCGCGACCTGTGCCCGGATCCGATCGGCCCCGCGAAGAAGAAGCCCGCGCGATCGCGGAAGAAGGAGACGGCCGTGGACGGCGGGATCGAGCTCGGAAGGAGCCGTCGACTTCCCCGTCGCGGCGATTGAATGCCTGGGACGTGCAGTGACAAGGGGGACAGGCTACTTTTTTCGCGATGCGTGAAAAAAGTAGCCTATCCCCGCCCCACATCCGGGTAGTCGTCCTCGATCTCGGAAACGTCCTCGTGTTCCACGACAACG
>JBAWAM010000152.1:0-2684 GCA_049589315.1 Myxococcaceae bacterium | reverse complement strand
GTCGAACACCTCCACCGTGTCGCCCGGTGCGATTCGCAGCACGTGAGCGAGGTGGTGGAAGCGCTCGCCGCCGACCGTCAGCCGCTCGGGCGCAGGGGTGGGCACTACGAGGAGCGCGCGGATCATGCGGCGCGCTCGAGCTCGATGCGGATCCACTCGCCCTGGGTCTTCGTGCCGCGCGGGCGCAGGCCCTGGGCCACATAGGCGGACTCGACCGACGCGTGCTGATGGACCAGCACGCCCGCGAGAACCAGCCGGTCCTTCACCTTCTGCGCGATCAGCGGTGCCAGCTCGATCAGCGTATTGGCGAGGATGTTGGCGAGCACGAGATCGAAGGTCCCCTCGATCTGATCGAGGTCGCGACCGGAGAGGTCCACGTCCGGCGTCGCGTTGAGGGCAGCGTTCTCCTTCGCGAGCTCGACGGACATCGGATCGTTGTCGGTGCCGACCGTACGCCCGGAGCCCAGGCGTTTCGCGGCGATCGCCAGCACGCCGGTCCCCGTGCCCACGTCGAGCACCGTCGCGTTCGGGTGGCCCGCCATGTAGGCATCGACCGCCTCGAGGCAGAGTGACGTCGTGGGGTGATCGCCGGTGCCGAACGCCATCTTCGGCTCGATGACGATCTTCTCCTTCCCGGCAGGCGCGCCGTCGGCGAGCCAGGGCGGGCCGACCCACAGTCGGCCGATGTCGACCGAGCGGATCAGCGACTTCCAGCTCTCAGACCAGTCCTTGTTCTCGACCTCCTCCAGCTCCGCGCGGGCACCGGGGAAATCGGCTTCGACCTCCCCCCGTGCGGCCTCGGCGGCCTCGCGGTCCTCGAACCAGGCCACCACGATTGCCTCACCGGGAGTGGGTCCGCGGACACCCGGCATCGGCGGCGCCTCGCGGTCGCGCACCTCGAGCCCGCCGGCTCCGAGGTCCTGCAGGAGATCCTGAAGGCGCTCCGAATCCTGCTCGGGCAGATCCACCGTCAACGAAACCCACATCGAAGTCATGGGGTGCCTTTTACCCGGATGGGGGGCGTAATCACCTCGTTTCGGAGCGTGCCTCGGCGTGCAACACTCGGAAGCCATGTCCACCGAGCCAGCTCAGGGAACCCACGTCCTCGTCGTCGAGGACGAGCGGGAGGTGGCGGACGGGATCGCCGATTGCCTCCTGCGCGAGGGGATCACCTCCTCCACCGCGCCCAACGGGGAGAAGGCGTTCGAATGGCTGCGATCCACGTCTCGGCTCCCGGACGCGATCGTGCTGGATCTCTGGATGCCGGTGATGAACGGGTGGAAGTTCCGCGCCGAGCAGCGCCGGGACCCGGAGCTGTCGCGCATTCCGGTGGTGGTGATCTCGGCGGATGTCGGGCCACAGGCCGAGGCGATCGACGCCGCGGCATTCCTGCGCAAGCCGGTCGATGCGCCGCAGCTCGTCTCCGCGCTCCGTCGGGTCATCGCGGAGGCGAGGGATCGCGCCTGGGGCGAGCGGGAGCTGCAAACCGAGCGGCTCGCCGCGCTGGGGAGACTGGCCGGGGGGATCGCCCACGAGGTCAACAACCCGCTCGGTTGGATCCTGTCGAACCTGCGCGCGCTCCGGGACGGACTTCCAGACGTCATGATGAAGGCGCGGGAGGTCGGTGGCGCGGACTCCGCCGAGCTCGAGGAGCTGGTCGACGATCTTCAGCTCGCCATCCGCGATTCGCTCGAGGGCGCCGAGCGGATCCGGGAGATCGTCCACCAGGTGCGCACGTACGACAATCCCCGGGCGGCCACCACCTCGTTCGTCGATCTCTCGGCGCTGCTCGACGAGTCGCTCCGATTGGCGGCGCTGCACGCCCAGAAGACCATCAAGTTCGAGAGGGAGCTGAAGCCCACGCCGCCGGTACTCGGTGACCGGGGGCGCTTCAACCAGCTCTTCCTGAACGTGCTCCTCAACGCCGTCGATGCGGTGAGCGCCTGCCCCGATGGGGGCTGCGTGACCGTGCGCGCCGGAACCGCCCCGGACGGACGGGCGCTGCTCGAGATCGCAGATACCGGTGTCGGGATGACCGAAGCGGTGCGTCGCCGCGTGTTCGAGCCGTTCTTCACGACCAAGTCGCCCGGCAGGGGGACCGGACTCGGCCTGTTCGTCTCGCTCGGGATTGTGCGGAGCGCGGGCGGCGAGATCGTCGTGGAGTCCACGCCGGGCCAGGGCACCCTCGTGCGCGTGCTGCTCCCCGCTGCGGCGGCCCACCCCACATCGGTCGAACCTGTCTCGACCGCCCTGACCGGAATGCGTCGCCTCTTGCTGGTCGAGGACGAAGCGATTCTCCGGGCGGCGTATGCGCGGACCCTTCGCCAGCGCTTCGAGGTCGTCCTGGCGGAGGGGGCAAACGAGGCGCTGCAGCTCCTCGACAAGGATCACCGGTTCGACGCGGTCGTCTGCGACGTCCACCTGGCGGACGGGTCCGGGGAAGCGCTGCTTTGCTCGGTGCAGGATAGGTGGCCCGCGCTCGCTGACCGGATGCTGTTCATGACCGGAGGCGCAATGACTGCGCAGAGCGCGTCATTCATCGAGAAGATGGGGAGCCGCGTGCTCCAGAAGCCGCTCGAACTCGACGAGCTGACCGCGCGAATTGAAGACGTCACTCGCAACGTGCTCAACGCCTCCAACTCGAGCATCCAGCGCCAGCCACCGCCCATGCACTCGGCCAGGTT
>JBAWAM010000151.1:0-10588 GCA_049589315.1 Myxococcaceae bacterium | reverse complement strand
GGGAAGAACGTGGCGCCGCAGAACCTGGAGAACTCGCTCAAGACGTTCCCGATCGTGAGCCAGGCCATGGTCTACGGCGACAAGCGCAAGTACCTGACCGCGCTGATCTGCATCAGCGAGGAGTCTGCCCGCAAGCTGCTGACGGACAAGGGCGTGACGGTCCCCGCCAGTTATGCCGAGCTGGCGCAGCGTCCTGAAGTCCGGGAGGCGGTGCAGGTCGCGGTGAACGGCGTGAACGCGGACCAGCCGTCGTACCAGACCCTGAAGAAGTTCCACCTGATGGACCACGACTTCACCCAGGAGTCCGGCGAGCTGACGCCGACGCTGAAGGTGAAGCGCAAGGTGGCGACGCAGAAGAACAAGGCGCTGCTGGACGCCATGTACGACGGCGAAGTGGTGGACTAGCAACGGGTCGGCAGTTGGCAGTTCGAAGTCGCGAACTGCCAACTCGCAGGAGCCCGCAACGCACAAGGCCGGCACGCCCTCTCAGGACGTCGCCGGCCTTTGCACGCGTACAACCGAAGCTAGCCTTCCCGGACCTTCTCTTTGGCGCTGCTCTCGGTGGTGTTCGCCGCCGAGAGGGTGCCGCCCTTCTTGTCCGACTCCGGAGCGGGGTCGGCTTCACCGCCGAATCCCTTCTTGAAGTTCCGGATCGCCGAACCGAGGGAGGACCCGAGCTGCGGAAGGCGGGTGGCTCCGAACAGGAGCAGCAATACCAACAGAATGAGAAGTAGCTCTGTACCCCGAAGTCCGAACATGACCCGCGTCTCCTCGCTGCGTGGGGGTCAGCATACCGGGGCAAGGCTGTAGGTGCCACTGCTCACTGGCCGCACCCAGCCACGGCCGCTCGTTCGCTGGTGAACCTGGCTCCCGGGGCGGTCTGTTCTCGTATGGTTGAAGTCCGACATAAAAAAGGCGACACGCATCGGGGGAGGGGGCATAGTTTGGGCGGGGCTGGGGATGTTGACGAGCGAGGACACTGCAAAATTATGCCGGCACCCACCGTGCTGGTCGTCGATGACGACCCCGACATCCTGGATGCGCTCTCCGAAATCCTCGAGGCGGAGGGTTACGGCGTCACTCGCGCGCGGAATGGCCAGGAGGCCCTCGAGCGCTTGTCCCCTCAGCGCCCGGATCTGATCCTCCTCGACCTGATGATGCCAGTGATGGACGGCTGGGCGTTCGCCCGTCACATGCGCGAACGCGGGCCTGAGGTTGCAACGCTGCCGATCATCGTCCTCAGCGCTGACCGCAACGTCGGCGCTCGCGCCCGCGAGATCGGCGCGGTGGGGCACCTGGCCAAGCCGTTCGAGCTCTCGGATCTCCTGTCACTGGTCCGGTCGACGGCCGGCGAGCCACTCCCGTAACACGCCCGAACGTCTCCCCGGTATTCGGCTTGACCCATCGAGGCACGGTCATTACCGTCCCGACGCGGCATTGATTCTTCAGTCAACAATGCGCTGTCCGAGGGAGGCAAGCGAGCCATGGCCGACGTGAATCCGAAGAGCATTCTCGAAGAGGAGATCCCCAACCGGCTGAAGGCGAAGCCGGAGCTGGCGAAGGACATCAACGCGGTCGTCCACTTCAACGTCACCGGTGACACTGGCGGCACCTGGACGCTGGACCTGACCAAGGCCGAAGGCTGGGTGTCCTCCGGCGCCAACGGCGAGCCGAAGATGACCATCACCGTGAGCGACCAGGACTTCGTGAAGATCAGCCAGAAGCAGCTCAATGCGCAGATGGCCGCGATGCAGGGCAAGCTCAAGTTCAAGCCGATGGACATGGGCCTGGCGATGAAGCTGGGCAAGCTTCTCTAGAGTGTGGGTCGGCAGTTGGCAGTTCGCAGTCGGCAGGGAGTCTGTGTCCGCCTGCTGCGAACTGCTGCTTTGAACGGCTGAAGCGGAGGGGTGGTGGACACGAGAAGCGGTCTCCCCCTGGTCGGGCTCAAGGTCCTGGATCTGTCGCGGCTGCTGCCGGGCCCGTACGCAACGCTGGTGCTGGCGGACCTCGGCGCGCAGGTGGACAAGGTCGAGGACCCGAAGGGTGGCGACTACATCCGTCACATGCCGCCGCAGTTCGGCGATGACGGCGCGCTGTTCTACGGGCTCAACCGGAACAAGCGCTCCATTGCGCTCGATCTGAAGTCTCCCTCCGGCGCCGAGGCGCTCCGAAGGCTGGCCCGCGGATACGACGTGCTGATGGAGAGCTTCCGTCCCGGCGTCATGGACAAGCTGGGCGTCGGGTACGACGTGCTCTCGAAGGAGAACCCGCGGCTCATCTACTGCGCGATCTCGGGCTACGGCCAGACGGGGCCGGACCGCCTGCGCGCGGGGCACGATCTCGACTACATCGCCCGGAGCGGCGTGCTTGCCTACGGCGGCGCGAAGGACGGTCCGCCCGCGGTGCCGGGCGTGCAACTCGCCGACATCGGCGGCGGCAGTCTCTTCGCGCTGGTCGGCCTCCTCGCTGCGCTTCATGAACGCGAGCGCACGGGCCGCGGCCGCTTCGTCGACATCTCGATGACGGAGGGCTCGCTGGCCTTCCTCCACATGCATCTGGCCGCACGTCTCGCATTGGGCGACGCGGGCGCGCCCCTGCGTAGGGGAGTGGAATCCCTCAACGGCGGCTATCCCTGCTACGGCGTGTACCGGACCTCGGACGATCGCTACCTGGCGGTCGGGGCGCTGGAGCCGAAGTTCTTCGCGGGCTTCTGCGAGGCGATCGGCCATCCGGAGTTGCTCGAGGGAGGCTACGACCTCGGGGAGGAGGGCGCTCGAACGAGGGCGGTGATCTCCCGGGCGATCGGATCGAAGCCGCTGGCCCATTGGGTCGAGGTCTTCTCCCGCCTGGATCTCTGCGTGGAGCCGGTCCGCGAGGGCGACGAGGTCCTCGATGACCCCCAGCTTCGCGACCGGGGCATGTTCGTCCGGGCTCGCGACGAACAGCGGGGGATCGACGTCACCCACCTGAGGACGCCCCTTCACTTCGGCGCGCTTCCCACCCGCCCGCCGCCTGCGCTGGGGCAGCACACGCAGGAGGTCCTGGCGGAAGCGGGCTTCTCTCCAGAGGAGATCGCGGGTCTATAATCCGCCCGGATGCTTCCTCAGCTGCCGTTTCGCCCGGTGCTCGTCGGGCTCATCGCCGGGTTCGCGCTCTTCACCTCCTCGTGCGGTGCGCGGGACAAGGACGCACCTCCGCCTCCGCAGAAAGCGCAGGAGATGCAGCACTGCCGCAGCTTCGAGGAGCTGATGCCGCGCTTCCACGCCTCGCTCGAAACGGGCCAGACGGAGGGGCTGCGCACGGTCATCCGCGATCACCTGATGGTGGGTGCACGCGAGGGCGATACGCCGCCGATCAACGACGTCATGCGGGCGATCTTCGCCACGCTCACTCGTTTCGCGAAGCTTCCCGCCGAAGCGGGCGCACCGGAGGGGGACATCTGCGCTGCGGTGCCGCCGCCGATCAGCCAGGCCCACCCGATGTGCGAGATGCGCCGGGCCATGGAGACGCTGGTCCACCAGGGCAAGGGGCTGGAGGCGTTCGCGCTGGTGGACCCGCTGCTCACCTCGATCTTCGACTACGTCATAGGCGAAGAGCCTTCGGCTTCGACGCCGCACTACGAGGTCGCCGGCGTGCTCAGCGCCATGTGCACCCAGAACGCGAACTGCCAGATGAGCGATACGCTCGACCTGGTCATCGCGTTCAGCGCGTTCCTGGAGACGCCGGACGGCACTGCGATGCTCCATCGGCTCGATGACCTGGTGAAGCATCCGGCGCTCGAGCCGTTCCTCTCCGACGATGGTCAGCAGTATGGCGGCGAGAATGGGATCGTCGCGCTCGCGGACGTCCTGCAGATCACCGTGCAGGGCATGCAGGATCCCTCGGACCTGAACTCGCTGCCCATCGACCAGCTCCCCAAAGAGCTTCGCCCGCTGTTGGAGGTGATGCTGGGGGACCTCAAGAAGATGCTGGACCCGGCCCGCTCGCCGAACATCCTCCGGCCGATGAAGAAGGTCCTCAACTGTCTCGACAAGAGCGACGGCGGCCGCGCGCTGGTGCGGATGGTCTATCGACTCGGGTTCGTCGAGGACGTCCCGGCGTTCGGGCTCACGAAGATCATGGACGCGGTGCGGGGGCTTCGGGACACCGACGAGCGCGGCACGCTGATCCATCTCGTGGGCACGCTCGCCCGGGCGGTGCGTGACGACGAGCAGGCCATCGATTCGGCCGCCCGGGTCTGCCAGACGATGTTCTCGACGAAGGTCGATTCGCGCGAAGGTCGCTTCAACGCGGAGCAGGCGCTTCCGGTGATCGCCGAGCTCTTCCGGGACGGCTTCGCCGGCGAGGCCATCTGCGCGGTGGACACGCTGGTCTACGGCTGCGCAGGTGGACCGCAGCCGGCGTGCGACGCTGCCGAATAGCGCTACTGCCCTTGAGTGGAAGGCGCGGCGACGGGCGCGGCCTCCCGGCGGAGCTTCGCGTCGAGCACGAACGTGCCGAACGGGAGAAGGCTGGCCGCGAACGCCGCCATCACCCGCGTGAGCGACCAACGCAGCGCGACCGCGGTTTCGGCCAGGGCCAGCACGAACAAGACGAACAGCGCGCCATGCGCCCAGCCGACGAGCTTCACGGCCATGGGCATGTCGCCCAGGTACTTGAGCGGCATGGCGATGAACAGCAGCACGACGAACGAGAGGCCTTCGAGCAGAGCGACGGCGCGAAACCGTCCGAGCGAGGTCTTGAGCACGTGATCACTTCCAGTAGGAGAGTCCGTGGGCCGCGTGGCACGCGTCGCCTATCAGGTCCAGAAAAACCTGCGGGTGCGACTTCTTGATCTGCTCCATGGTTTCGAACGCGCCCATCACCTGCAGTTCCGTGGTGGCGTGGTCCAGCAGCGCCTTCGCGTGCTCGATGGAGCGCTTCTGGGCGACGGTCGGCTTGAACCCGTTCTCCGCCTTCAGCCGTCCGGTGGTCTCGAGGAAGTGGCCGTAGAATTTCAACATCTGGGTGAGGAGCTGGAGCTTGTACTGCGGCGCCTGGGCGAGCGCGGCGTCGTACTGTCGTTGCTCGGAGCCGAGCCGATAGAACAGCACGTCGATCTGCCGGTCGAGCCGCTTGCCCCAGCGCTTCTTCACCTCGGGGAAGCGGGCCCACGCGTTGATCGCCTGCACCAGGTGGAGTCCGCCGCAGCTGTGGGCGTAGATGCCCTGCTTGCGCTTGGGCACTTCGGCGAGCCCCTTGTCCATGCCCTCGGCGATCGGCGCTTGCGCGAGCTCGAGATACGCGAGCGCGTCGTCCATGACCTTGTTGAAGTCGATCTCCTCGCCTGCGCGGTTCTTGAAGCGCGCGTTCTTCGGGGTGAGCCGCGCGCCGAGCAGATCCAGCGTCCAGCCGGTGTTGAGCCAATAGCCCTCGGACATGGGCACGTGCGCGAACCCGAGTTGCACGCTCTTCACCAGCTCGCCCAGCGTGACCTTCTCACCCCACGGCGTCTTGAACGAGGTCGAGTCCGGGATCCTGGCCTCGACCATCGACTTCAACAGGAGATTCGGGTGCGGTTCGATCGGCGTGCGATCCGCACTGAACTTGGCGAAGGCGTACGGGCTGCCCTGTTCGCTCGGGTTCTTCTGGAGAAAGTCGCCGATGATCACGTCCGCGGCGCGTCGGCCATCACGGGCCGCGTGGTTCTTGCCGATGCCGGTGAGCCCATGCGCCAGGGCCCAGGGGTTCTTCGGATCCGCGGCGTGGAGGAGGCACTGGGTGTGCAGGATCTCCCTCGCGGCGGGGCGCTTCGGTTCGCCGGCGGCCAGGGCGAACGCAGGGACGAGGACGAGTGCAGAGAGCAGGGTGCGCATGTCGAAGAGGGGGAAGCGGGCCATGTGGCCGCAATGTACCGACGAATGCGAGGGAGGGCTGTTCATTCGACTGCTTGCCTGCCTGCAGCGTTCGACCCCCGCGTTGAGATGCCGAGGAGGAAAGCTGACGTCCCTTCGCGCGTGGATCCCAGCGCATGCGTCTCTTCGTTCTCCTGATTGCTTCGGTATCGAAGCGCGTCGTGTTCGAGCCGCTCTACGCACCTACGGCGGAGCGTCGACCGAAGTGAAACATTCCGTGATGTGTCATCCATAAACGTTTCAGGAAAACATCGCGTGTGTCGCGCGTGGTGACTCCAGAGGCGGGCACTTCGGCCCGGAGGAGCACCATGAACGTCGTCGATTCCCCGTTGAGATTGGCCGCGCTCACGATGTTGAGCGCGTTCGTGTTCGCAGGCTGCGACTGCACGGGTGGAGGGATCCCCGAGTCTTTGAATGGCGCGCTGGGCGTGGTCGACGGCACGACCACGAATCGGGACGCGCTCTACGACTTCGGCTCGGTCTTCATGGGCCAGTCGAAGACGCAGAAGGTCGTCATCCGCAATCTCGGCCGCGGCGACCTCATCCTGGCCCGCCTGGAGAAGACCGAGGGCGTCGATGTCGAAATCGGCGGCGTCTCCACCGGCGAGGCTCCGCTGTTCTCGATCCCGTTCGAACGCGGCTCGCAGCTCGGCAGTTCCGAGACGCTCGAGCTCGAAGTCGTCTACCGCGCGCCGCAGCTCGACGTCGCGCAGATCGATCACGAGGTGAAGCTCACGCTTCGCGCGGAGAACGCCCGTGAGGGCGAGGACATGGCGGTCATTACGCTGAAGGCACGTGCGGTGAATGGCGTGTGCGATCTCCCGGACGAGCTCGACTTCGGCAATGTGATCCAGGACGACGTGGGCAGTCACTCATTCGTGATCCGCAACCCGACTGGGCTTCCTGTCGAAGCGACGCTCGGCGAAGTCTCCAGCGGCTCGGGTGACCACGAAGCCTTCGCCTTCTCGGCAGAAAGCATTCGAGGCACGGCGGTGATCGACCCCGACGCCGAGCGGCAGGTGGCGCTGGAGTTCCGCCCGACCGCGCAGAAGGCGTACCTCGCATCGGTGAAGGCGCGCGCTTCTGCGGAGTGCCCGGACGAGAACATCCTGCTGATCGGGACTGGCGTGGGGTCGGTCCTCTCGTGGGAGCCGGCGATCCTCGACTTCAAGTACGTGTCGCCGGGCGTCGAGCTGACGAAGGACATCGCCTTCTTCAACTACGGTCCGAAGGACGCCGAGCTCTCGGACATCGAATCCTTCAACAAGCAGGAGTTCCGCGTGGTCGCCGCCGATGGCCCGAGCGCGACGACCTTGCACGTTCCGAAGGCGGTGAAGGGCGACGACGGCCAGTGGACGCCGGGGACGGCGAAGGTGACGGTCGCGTTCAAGCCGTTCGTGCTCGGCATCCGGTCCACTCAGCTCCGCTTCAAGACCAATCTCGCCAAACAGCCGACGGGCTTCGTCACGCTCCAGGGCTTCGGCGGCGGTCCGGACATCCAGGTGACGCCCTCGCCGACGCTGAACTTCGGAAAGGTGGCCTGGTTCGCCAACGCCAACGCGCATCAGAAGCGCAAGCTCACCGTGATGAACGTCGGCACTGCGCCACCGGGGACTGACACCCAGGCCAACCTCCACCTGGAGAACGTGGTGATCCTTCCGGGCAGCGGCGCGGCGGCCGGTGAGTTCTCGGTGAAGACGGTCGGGTATGACGAGACGACCGGGCTCGTAGCCAGGGCGACGAAGAACACCGCGTTCCTCGAGGTGACGATCACCCCGACCTCGGCCGGGAAGAAGGAGGCCACGCTTCAGATCTCCTCGAACGATCCCGACGAGTCGGTGGTGGAGATCCTGCTCTCTGCCGACGTGGTGCAGCTGCCGCCTTGTCAGTACACGGTCGAACCGACCCAGCTCCAGTTCGGCCTGATCCAGCCACCGGACTATCGCGACCTCTCGTTCGTGGTGAAGAACCTCGGGACCGGGGCAGGGGACATCTGCCTGCTCTCCGGGCTGGACCTCGCCGCCGACTCCCATCCGGACTTCTCGTTGCCGAACGGCCCGATCGACCAGCTCGAGTTGCGGCCTGGCGCGATCGAGACGGTGGTGGTGCGCGTGCACCCGAAGGGACAGGAGCCGTCTGCGGTCACCCACATCTCCGGCGCGGTGGACCTCTACATGTCGTCCCCAAACAGGCCGCACGCGCAGGTGGCGTTGAGCGCCCAGATCGCAAAGAGCTGCCTGACCATCGCGCCGGATGAGCTCGAATTTGGAACCGTGCAGGTGGGGTGCAGCTCCGCGACCCGCGGCTTCAGCATCTACAGCGCGTGCCCCACGGACGTGACGATCACCGGAATCTCCCTGCAGAGTGGCGGTGGTCAGCCCGCGGGCGGACCCAACTGCCCGGGAGGCCAGCCCTGCCCCGAGTTCATCCTGATGGGGGCCCCGGCCATTCCGACGGCGGGCCTGAAAGTAGAGCAGGGGAAACCGCCACACGAGGTCCAGGTCAGGTACAAGCCGGTCGATCTCGGCGCGGACACGGGAGCCATCGCGATCAACGCCGTCCAGAACGGCACGAACGTCACCTACGTCGTCCCCCTCAGCGGCATGGGTGACCTCCACGGCATCCACACGGACGTCTACGTGCAGGATTCGATGCCGAAGGCGGACATCCTCCTGACCAGCGACAACTCGTGCTCCATGGACGGACTCCAGGACGAGCTCGCCGCCACCTTCAGCGAGTTCATGAAGTACGCGAACTCGGCGAAGGTCGACTACCGGATCGCGGTCACCACCACCGACAACGAGGCTGCCGATGCGCAGGGCAGGTTCGTCTCCGGTCCGGGACACCTGGAGAAGATCCTCAGGCCGGCAATGCCCGACGTGAACGAGCAGTTCCAGGCCAAGGTCAACGTCGGAATCGAAGGATCGGGCACCGAGATGTGCTTCGAACCCTCCCTCAAGGCGCTCACCGCACCGCTGATCAACTCGGAGAACGCGGGCTTCCTCCGCGACGAGGCTTCCCTGGCGGTGGTCTGCGTCATGGACGAGGAGGAGCAGTCCCCCCTGTCGGCGACCTACTACCTGAACGCCTTCCTCAACATCAAAGGCCACAACCGCCGGAACATGTTCTCCTTCAATGCCATCGCCGGATTCAGCGCGGCCTGCCCGTTCGATGACGGGACCCTCGCCAACATGGTCACCCAGACCGAGGGCGTGATGGAGGACATCTGCAACCCGGCGTGGGCCGACGCCCTCGAGGAGCTGGGCAAGAAAGCCTTTGGCTTCCGCACGAAGTTCTTCCTCACCTCGGCGCCTGATCTGAGCAAGGGGCCCGTCCAGGTCGCCATCGACGGCCAGCCTCTCACTGCCACCGACATTCGCGGCGCGCAGGTGTGGACGTACGACTCGGTGGACAACTCCGTGAATTTCGAGCCGATGTACGTCCCGCAGCCCGGGCAGACGATGGCCCTGACCTACAACGTGACCTGCTACCCGTAGCCGGCCAGCGGAAATTCACTGCGAAATAATGGTGACGGGAAATTGCCAGGAAAGTTCCTGATCGGTAGCGCGTGGTGTCGATCGAAGCGGAAAGTTGCCCCCGCGGTGGATGTGGTTGGATGTCGTTACGCGGGGTCCGCTTCACTCGGAGTCGAGATGGCAAGCCGGCAACACGGCGGAGCGGCTTGACCAAACGGACACATTCCGCCACCATCCGCGCATTTTGCGGGCCTTTTCTAGTAGTTTTTTCTGGCCTGGGTTCACTCAAGACATGGTGAGGTCGTCTATGCAGCTAACGCCCCTGAGGATCGCAACACTGGCGCTCTTTGGCGCAATGGTGGTGAGCGGTTGCCGTTGCGGCGGAGACACCATCGTTCAGCGCAACGGTGAAATCGGCGTCGTGGTCCAGGTGGGCGAGGGTGGTCAGACCCAGACGAGTCGGGACGCCCTCTACGACTTCGGCACGGTCTTCATGGGCCAGTCGAAGACCCAGAACGTCACCATCCGCAACCTTGGCGCCGGTACGCTCACGCTCCTCAGCCTGGAGAAGACCGAAGGCGTCGAGGTGGACATCAACGGGACGCCCACGGGCGATGCCCCGGTGTTCGCCATCCCGTTCGTGGCCGACACGGCCCTCGGCTCGAACGAGGCGGTCGAGATCTCGGTGACCTACAACGCACCGCTTCTCTCTGACGCCGTGGTCGATCACGAGGTGAAGCTCCTGCTTCGTGCATCCAACACCGTCGAGAACGAGGACACTGCGGTCATCACCCTGAAGGCCCGTGCGGTCAACGGCGTGTGCGAGCTGCCGAGCCAGGTCGACTTCGGCAACGTGATCGTGGATGACGTGGGTACCCAGCGGTTCACCATCCGCAATCCGACCCTGCTGCCCGCCGAAGTTCTCATCAATGATGTCACCAGCAGCTCCGGCGACCACGAGGCCTTCGCCTTTGCGGCGGAGAGCATCCGTGGCACAGGGGTGATCGACCCGGACTCCAGCCGCGACGTGGTGCTGGAGTTCCGTCCCACGGGCCAGAAGAACTATCTGGCGTCGTTGAAGGCGCGCGCCTCGGCGCAGTGCCCGGACCAGACGATCGTGCTGGTCGGCTACGGCGTGGGCTCGGTGCTCAGCTGGGACCCCAACATCCTCGACTTCAAGTACGTCACCCCGGGCGTGCAGGTGACCAGGGAGGTCAC
>JBAWAM010000150.1:0-13326 GCA_049589315.1 Myxococcaceae bacterium | reverse complement strand
GGTTCGGCGAGGTGAGGGGGGCGTGAGCGGGAGCGGGGAACAAGAAGTGGAGGCGCGCGACATGTGGATGCATGGCGGCGGTGTGAGGTCGCGGCGATAGGCCGGGCAGACGGATGCCCGTACGTGTGACGCGGGAGGAGGGTTCAGGCGGACTCGAGCGGGATGAACGAGAGCTGAGGGCGGGTCGGCGACGGAGGGAAGGGGAGGAGTGTCGGAAGGAAGCTGAAGGTGGCTGAACGATTCCGCCGGTCGCCAACACCACGCCGGCCATCTGTCCGGCCACGGGGACGACCTGCACGCCTGCTGCCGCTGAGAGCGCGGTGGTCGCGAGGATCATCCCGCCGACGGCCGAGGAGCTGGAGACGAAGCCCTTGGCCAGCTCGCCCTCCTGGAACGACTTGGCACGCCTTCGCTGATCCAGGGAGCCGGGGCCGACACGTGCGTACAAGTCGGGAGGGGTGGAAACGAACGCCAGAGGATCCGCTCAGGCCCGATTGATTCACCGAGGGAGCGCGTCCATCGGTCCCGGGTGCCGCTCGGCTGTCTTGTCCTCGGCGCTCATCCGGGCATGATTCGGGTCAATGCGCTCTTCGTTGAACGGAGTCCGGAGTGTCGCGGCTGTCCTCGGGGTGCTCGTCGCGGGATCCGCGTTGGCGCAAGAGCGGATCGGCGTCGGCTTCGATCCCTTCTTCGAGAGCTCGACGATGTCGGGCGAGCAGTCGATCAACATCTCGCGCTTCGACGAGTCCTTCGACTACGGCGCGGCGGGCGGTGCGGTCAGCGCGTGGCTGTTGTGGTCGGCGGAGAAGCGGGTGCGGGTGGGCCCGGGGCTCCGCGTCTACGGGAACTACGGCTCCGGCGACAACCCGCAGTTCATCTTCGGGTTCCTCACCGACGCCTTCGCGATGGGCGAGTACTCGCTGAACGTGATCGAGAAGTTCGACGTGATCTTCGGCGGCCGGGCCGGGCTCTCGGTGCTGGTCCCGGGGCAGGAACTCTCGAGCGAGATCCAGCGGCTTCGCCTCCAGGGTGTCGATGCCTGGAACGTGCCGCGCCTCGGGTGGCTCGCCGGACTGAGCCTCGGCACCCGCCGGCAGATGAGCGAGAAGATCTGGCTGCGCGCGGATTTCCACGGCGAGTACACGCAGCTCTTCCTCTTCGCCACGCACCACAGCGTCGACGGGTTCGACGTGGGCAAGGCGTGGAACACCCACTCCATCCGCCTGGGCCTGCTGCTCGGCGCAGAGTTCTCCCTCTGAGGACGAGGACCATGACCCCTCGCTTCAACGTCGCGCCGATCCTCGCGTGCGCGTGCGCGCTCGCTCTTGCGGGAACGATCGGGTGCCAGCAGGAGACGCCGTTCGATCCGAAGGACCCGGCGAGCGGGCCGGGTGCGCTGGTCGGCAACGACGGGCCGATCACCGACGGGAACTTCCCCGGCGGTGACGACACGCTGCCCGCCGCCCGCGAGGTCCCTCCGCCCGACGACACCCGTCCGCCCGATTGCGGTCCCGAGTGCGTGGCGTACTGCGACGCGGCGGGCCTGCAGAACCCGATCAACAAGGGCCTGTGCCGAAGCCTGTGGGGCGTGGGGCTCGCGCCGAGGGAGATCCAGCACGAGGAGGCCTGCCGTCGGCTCTTCGTCGACCTGACCGGCCGGCTCCCCACGGCGGAGCAGATGGCCCAGACCTGCACCGGCGGTTGGGGCGCCACCGTGAAGCGGCTGAGCGCCGACGAGCGGTTCGTATTCGTGAACCAGCGCCGGATGGCGGACGATTTCCTCTACTCGAACGAGGTCGTCAGCGTCCCGTCCATCTACGACATGGATCGCCTGGTGGCGAAGCTGTACCGCGGCGAGATCCCGTATGACCTGTTCGCCGCCGTCGCCAGCGCCCACCCGGTGCTGACCCGCCGCCACGCCGACGCGCGCGACACCGCCGAGGCCCTCTTCCGCCACTTCCTCGGTCGACCGCCCTTCGAGAACGAGCGCGCGGACATGGCCCGCCTCTACAACGTCTGGCACCACGGCTACTACGACCACCCGTACCTGGGCATCCGCATGCCCGATGCCTACCTGCGGTTCCCCTGCCTCGACGAGAACGGCGAGGTGAACCCGGACGGCAAGGGCGAGTGCACCAGCGTGCTGTGGGGCTACAACGAGCTGATCTACCAGCCGGACTTCCGCGCCACGCGGGATCCCCGCCTCGACGGCCTGGTGATGTGGAACGGGTTGATGAAGCCCGACGAGTGGGAGCGCGCCCAGGCGCCGGGACGGATCCTCGCGCGCGATCTCGCCTTCTGGGAGCGCGCGGTGGAGACCGTGGTCGAGCAGTACCTCGGCTACAACCTGGTCCAGCTCGTCCCCGAGGTGCGCGAGGAGCTGGTGAAGTACCTGCTCGAACACGACGGCGATCTGCGCTCCGTGCACTATGCGGTGGCGACCTCGGTGGCTTATCTGCAGTCCAACGCCGGGGCGAGCACGGCGAAGTACCGCTGGACCTTCGGGCCCCTGAAGCAGCTCGACGCCGAGGTGTGGATCGACTCGATGGCCGAGCTCGCCGGATTCCAGACGGCGTCCTGCGATCACCGCATCAGCCAGCCGGAGACCCTACTCGAAGGGCGCAGCGTGGCGGCGTACCGGGTGCTGCAGAACTCGCGCTGGCGTCTGGACGACGAGGGGGAGATCGACACGAGCTACTCCGAGGTGGCGCGCACCCTCGGCGGCTGCCCGGAGAACGTGGTGGGCGGGCGCTTCAAGGTCGTGAGCATCCTCACCACCGCGACCCAGCTCAACTTCGTGAGCGCGCTGTGCAACCCGGCCGGGGACGCGAAGAACCCCGGCGCGCCGATCGCCCGACTGCTGCCGGGCGGGGTCGACGCAAGGAAGGCGGTCACCCCCGAGCTGGCCGGGCAGATCGCCGAGCACCAGTACCGGAACCTCCTCGGCCACGTGCCCACCGCCGAGGAGCTCGCCGAGGCCACGAGCGCGGGCGAGCAGTGCGCGCTCACCCGCTGCACCGCCGAAGAGTTCGCCCGCCCTCTCTGCTTCGCGCTGATGTCGAGCGCGGAGATGGTCTTCTACTGATGCACCCAGGAACGCCCATGAACCCGACCCGTCGCGGCATCCTCAAGGGACTCGGTGCGGCGCTCGCGTTTCCGCACCTGTGGATTCCGAAGACCGCCTTCGCCCAGACCTCCGGGCGCGGGACGGTGAAGCACCTCCTGTTCATCCGCCTCTCCGGCGGCTTCCGCTTCACCGCCGCGTTCAACGGCGGGGTCGACGGACAGTTCAACCCGTTCGGCGCCGGCGCGAAGGCGCAGGGGACCGAGTGGGCGCCGAGCTCGCTGCTCGAGCGCTCCGCATGGCTGGACGGCGATGCGGGCCAGGCGCTTCGGACCCTGGGGATGAAGAAGGTCAGCGAGATCTCCAACGAGATCTGCCTGCTGCCCTGCGTGGACCACGAGCCGTTCTCCAACCGCGCCGACGGGAACCACGGCACCGGGCTGGAGCGCTACCTCACCGGCTACGTCGGCGGCAGCACGTCGTTCTTCACGTTCATCAACTACGGACTGCGGAGCCGGACCCAGCAGGCAACGGTGCAGGGAAAGACGCTGCTGCCTGCGTTTTCGCTGGGCGAAGCCGGCATGGCGACGGGCGCGGGCGTCCACGCGGCGTACCGCGCGCCGGTGGTGGACAGCGACGGCTTCGAGGGATTCGGCTTCAACGCCGAGGCGTCGCTCCCCGCGTGGGCGAACGCGATCGCGAAGAACCGGGACGAGCAGCTGCGGCTCCGGCTGCATCCGGAGCTGCGCGCGTCGGTGGAGGCGTACCAGCAGAGCCGGAAGGACACCGCGGCGTACGGAGAGATCTTCCGCAGCGAGATCCTGCGCGTGAGCGAGCGCTCGCAGGAGAAGGTGGACGGGATCAGCAACACCGAGCTGCAGACGATGTTCGGGACGGGCGGGATCGGTTCGCGGGTGGCGCTGGCGCTTCGGCTGTTCCACTTCGGCTGCCCCGCCGTGTTCTTCAACGAGGGCGGCTACGACATGCACTCGGGCGAGCAGAACGGATTGCCCGGGTCGATCGAGAACATGAACCGATTGATCTCCGGTCTCCATGCGGCGCTGAAACGGATGCAGCACCCCGACGGCGGCACCTACTGGGACCACACCCTGGTGGTGTTCGGGAGCGAGTTCGGTCGCACCACCGATGGGCAGAGGTTCAACTCGGCGGGCGGAAGCGATCACTCCAGTGACCTGGCCACCCGGTGGATGTCGATGCCGTTCATGGGCGGGATCGTCGAGCGGGCCGGCAAGAACGGACGGACCCTCGGGAGCACCCGGGCTTCGGACCTGAAGGCCGAGGGGAAGATCTACTCCTACCGCGCGGTGCTCAAGACGTGCCTGGACTGGCTCGGCGCCGAACACGCGGACATCTACCCGGCGGACAACCCGATCGAGGACTTCTTCGCATGAGCATGAGCATGGGCGCGCTTCGGAAGGCAGTGCTGACGTGCGCGGCGGCGCTGGCCGCGATGTCCTGCGGCGGCGGTGGATCTCAGAATCCGCTCGAGGGCGAGATCCCCTTCACCCCGGATCGCCCGACCTATCCGGGAGGGCAGACCGCCACCGCGTACACCGGGACCGATCCGCTGGTGCTCGAGGCGCAGTCGACCTACCGCACCGGGCTGGATCTGCACCGGAAGCTGGTCCTCCGCTCTTGCGGACCGAACAACGGCGTGTGCCACAACACCAAGGAGTACCCGGACCTCCGCACCGCGGCGACCTTCGCCCAGACCATCGGCGCGCCGTGCAACGTGCAGCCCGGGAGCTGGTCCACGGTGTTCGATCGCTGCGAGCAGCTGGGCGATCGCTTCCGTTTCTCCGGCGTGGCGGCAAGGGAGATCGAGGTCGGCTGGGTGGACTACGTGAAGGGCGAGCGCACCGGCGACGCACGACCCACGGAGACCTCGCCCGGACTGCACGTGATGCTGCACGAGCCTCTGCCCGCCGAGGTCAGGGAAGGCTGGCTCACCGGGCTCTTCATCCGCACCTTCATCAACGCGGAAGGAATCGTGGAGGAGCTCCCCTTCGCGAACTTCCAGACGCGCTGGTGGATCATCGGAGACCGGCGACAGCTCGTGGCCGACGTGCGCGAGTACCAGGCGGACGCGATCACCTCGCTGATGGCGAGCGGGATCGTCCAGGGCGACATGAACCGGAACGACGTGTTCGGCTACCGGACCGGGAAGGCCGTGGCGCTGATCACGCCGGGAAAGCCCGAGGAGAGCTACCTTGTCGCGCGACTGCGCGGGTCGATGCAGGGCGAGCCGATTCCGGGGTCGCGCATGCCGCTGGCGAATCAGCCGCCCTCGGTCACCGACATGGTGGCGCTGATGTGCTTCATCGAAGGCCTCGATCCAGATCCGGCGAAGCGCGATCCCTCAGGGGCGATCGACTACGGGAACTGCTCGTACACGGCGGATCCGCAGAGCCTGAACCTCGTCGGGAATGGCGTGACCTGGAACGGCCGGATCCTTCCCGCCCTCCAGGCAAATTGCGGCGGGTGCCACGGCGGCGCGAATCCGCAGGCCGGACTCGATCTGAACACCGACGGCGCGTACGAGCGGCTGATGCAGGCGTCCGCGCAGAAGCCGGACCTCAAGTTCATCCAGCCAGGACAGCCCGACAAGAGCTACCTGTGGCTGAAGGTCGCCGGCGACGGCAGCGTGATCGGAAGCCGGATGCCGATCGATCCGCTCGGCGGTGGCGTGCGCCCCCTTCCGGCCGACGTGCTGAACGATATCCAGACGTGGATCCTCGCCGGCGCGCTGAAGGACGGGTGAGGCCGCGCTCTAACTCCGGAGTTGGACCGGCGCGTCGGCGACGCCCGCTTCGCGCCAGCTCTGGCTCCAGCCCTCGTCATCGAGCTCGCCGCCCACGTACCGGCTCACGAGCTTCTGCGGCTCGATCACCACCTCTCCCCTGCGAAGGACGATCGCTTCGCCCGGGCTGGTCTGGGCGGTGAAGCCGGAGTCGACCAGAAGGCCCGAGAGCGCGCCCACGTAGAGGCCCACGACCCAGCGCTTCAGATCCTCCTCCGGCACCTCCGAGACATCCTGGTCCAGAATCCGGCCAGCGAGCTTGCGGACCGCCTCAGTCTCGATCGGCAGCGAGAGCGGCGTCGCATCCTGGAGGGCGCTCGCAAGATCCCCCTGGGCCTGCTTCCAGGCCGGGATGTAGGTCTCTGCGCTCTGCTCCCAGGTGACTGCATCGCCCGCCGTACGGTCGCCAAGTACCGCGAGGTGCTCGGGATCCTCCCCAGTTCGAAGCGGAAGAAGTACTTCTAGGCGCGGATGTGACGAGTGGTCGGAGCGTGGCGCACCTCTTCCCGTGACGGTCCACTGCGCTTCTCCACCTGGAGCGATTCGGGGAGAATCGCTTCACACCTCGTGGAGATCGCATGGACGATTCGCGCCGGAGCGCCCGTTATCCCGACGAGGCTACACCCTTCATTGGCCCGCCCGTTGCGACGCCCGAGGTGCGGTTGGAGCGCGGCGCCAGCCTGGGGCGGTACATCATCCTCGACCGCATCGGCGAAGGCGGCATGGGTGTCGTCTACGCCGCCTACGACCCGGAGCTGGACCGCAGGGTAGCCATCAAGTTGCTGCAGGCCGGGGCGGCCGGCTCGCAGGGAACCGGCGGAAGTGAGCGACTCATCCGGGAGGCGCAGGCGCTGGCCCGGCTGTCCCATCCGAACGTCGTTCACGTCCACGACGTCGGCACGCATGGCGCTCGCGTGTTCATGGCGATGGAGCTGGTCGAAGGGAGATCGCTCCGCGAGTGGCTGCGGGAGAAGCCGCGCTCATGGCGCGAGGTGACGGCGCTCTTCCTGGCGGCGGGCCGTGGAATGGCGGCGGCGCACGCGGCCGGGCTGGTCCACCGCGACTGCAAGCCGGACAACCTGCACATCGGTGACGACGGGCGCGTGCGCGTCCTCGACTTCGGGATCGCCCGACAGGTGACGTCCGAAGAGCCCGACCCTGTCGTGAGCGTCTCGCCGAAGGACGAGCGGGTGTCGCTCTCGACGCCCCTGACCGTGGCGGGCACGGTGCTCGGCACGCCCTCGTACATGGCGCCCGAGCTGCTGGACGGGCAGCGCGCGGACGCGCGTTCGGACCAGTTCAGCTTCTGTGTATCGTTGTACGAGGCGCTCCATGGAGAGCGACCCTTCAACGCAAAGCTCTCCCGGAGCGACCCTCAGCGTTGGAAGCTGCAGGAGCCGCCGCGAGACACGAAGGTGCCGGCCTGGCTCCGGAAGGTCGTGTTGCGTGGCCTGAGTCTCGCGCCGGTGCAGCGCTATCCGACGATGGACGCGCTCCTGACGGACCTGGGCCGGGACCCGCGGGCGAAGCGGCGTCAGTGGCTGATGGGCGCGACGATGGTGGGGGTCCTCGCGCTCGCGGGTGGAGGCGTCTACCTCCAGGCCCGGTCGCGGCCGGTACCGTGTCAGGGCGTGGAGCAGAACCTGGAGCGCATCTGGAGCGCGCCGACAAAGCAGGCGCTCCAGTCCGCCTTCGTGGCCACCGGCAGCGGCTTCGCAAGCAGCGCGTGGACCAACACCGAACGTACTCTCGACGCGTATGCGCGCGGCTGGGTGGCCATGCGCCAGGACGCGTGTGCGGCCACCCGGATCCGAGGCGAACAGTCGGATGAGGTGCTCTCTCTGCGGATGGCCTGCCTCGATCGGCGGCTGCAGTCTTTCCAGGCGCTGACGGAGCTCTTCGCGAAGGCGGACGGGGAGCTCGTCCAGCAGGCCACGCGTGCGGCTACCGCACTTCCGGGGCTGGAGCTCTGCGCGAACGTGGAGGCCCTCCGCGCGCCGGTGCCGCCCCCGGAGGGAGAAGACGCGCAGGCCCGGGTGGAGGCGCTCCGGAGGCAGATCGCGGAGGGTCAGGCGCTCCTGGATGCGGGGCGATATCAGCCCGGCCTCGAGCTCGCTCAGGCCGCGGTCGAAGGCGCGCGCGCGCTTGGATACCGGCCGCTGGAGGCGGAGGCGTTGGAGCTGCTGGCCACTCTGCAGGAGAAGACGGTGGACCTGAAGGCCGCCGAGCAGACCTTCTACAAGGCGGTCTGGGCGGCCATGGCGGGCCGGCACGACATCGTCGCGGCCTCCGCGTCGGCGAAGGTCGTCTCCGTCGCCATGCTCCAGGGACAGAAGGACGTCGGCCGGCACTGGGCGCAGCACGCGAACGCGGCGCTAGAGCGCGTGGGCGGCGATGCCGCCATAGAGGCGTCTCTTCTGAACAAGCTCGGGACGCTCGAGATGTCCGTGCCCAACGTGGAGGCCGCGCGCGAGAACCTGGAGAAGGCGCTCGCGCTGCGGCTGAAGGTGTACGGACCGGACCACCCCGACGTGGCGGCCGTCCACAACAACCTCGGCATGCTCGCTGCGTACCTGCGACCCCGCGATGCGCTCTCCCACCTCGAGAGGGCGGTGGCCATCTTCGAGCGCTCGCTGGGGCGCGAACACCCGGATACCGCCAAGGCGCTGACGAACCTGGGCAGACTCGTTGCGGAGCTCGACGAGCTGGACAGGTCGCTCGAGTACAACCAACGCGCGCTCGCTGTGGCCGAACGGGGGCTTGGACCGCAGCACCCGTTGGTGGGTGTTGCGCTCGGAAACATGGGTGGCGTGCTCCGCCATCAGGGCAGATACGAGGAGGCCATCGCCAACCTCCGTCGCGCCATCTCCATCTTCGAGGCGGCCTTCGGGCCGGAGTTCTTCGACCTCTTCGAGTTCCTGGTGCCTTTGGGGGGCGCGCTGAAGGGGACGGGCGATCTGGACGGCGCGTTCGAGGCGCTCGAGCGGGCAAGGCGGATCGCGCAGAAACATCTTCCCCCGGAACATCCGGCCATGGTGGTCATCTGGCGGTCACTTGCAGACGTAGAGCTGGCCCTGGGGCGGAGGAACGACTCCCGTATCCATTTCGAACGGGCGCTCGAGATCGCGAAGAAGGTCTGGGGGCCCGAGCATCGGGAGGTCGCGCAGGCGTACGTCGGGCTCGGGTCGTGGCACCTCCACGAGAAGCAGTTCCGGGAAGCGCTCACGGTCCTCGAGAAGGCGAAGGACACCCAGGACAAGGTCCTCGGCGTCGACCATCCGCACCTCTCGCGAACGCTCGCCCTGATGGGACGTGCCCGCCTCGGCCTGGGTGAATGGGAGCGGGCCATCCCCGAGCTCGAGCGCGCCATCACGCTCGCGCAGAAGGAGGGAGCGCCACCGGGAACGCTGGAGGAGGCGCGGTCCGCGTTGGCCCGCGCGAAATAGGAATCTCTCCGGCTTGCTTTCGTTGAAGTGGTCGTTTCTGATCCGTCACGCAGCTCAGCTCGTGGCGCTCCCTCACCCGGAGGTAGGCATGCAGCTCAGCATCACCTTTCGACACATGGACGCGTCGAACGCTGAGCGCTCCCCGTCGAACGCTCAGTCGCACTCGAGCATGCTGTCCTTGATCCGGCACCGCATGTCGTCCGAGAGCTTCGCGGACCCGGCGCCCTTCACCTTGATGGTGCACCCGGAGCGCAGCGTCTGGTTCGTGCTTCCGCCAATGCTGCTTTGGGTCGTGCTGCCGCCGCATTGAAGCTCGTACCGATAGGTCTTGCTGTCCTCGTTCCTGAGCGTTGGCTGAAATGCTAGCGCTGAGCTCGAGATGAGGAGCGCTGCGGGAAGGACACTCTTCAGGAACGGCTTGAACATGGGAGGTCTCCTGGGACCTGTCGTGGTCGTTGTCTGAGATGAATTGCGCCGAACCCACGAAATCCGTTTCGCCCACGGCGATTTAGTGGCGCCCTGGGGACCGTCCGTGACCGACCGCGCCTATGCGCGCGGTTCTCGTGTGAGGGACTCAGAAGAATCCGAGGCGCGAAACGGATGTGCGGGTCTCGTCGCAATTCATTCCGTGCTCCCAATGGACCTCAAGCGCCGCCGGGTGTTCAGCCGCCAGGGGTCGAGTTTCAATCGCCGGCGGACGCTAACTCGGCGCTGGCAGCCCCTTCCGAAGCAATCGAACCGAAGAGCGTCGAGGAATTGGACGCGCGGGTGCGACGAGGCGACGCCTGGACGCGGCGCACCGATGGTAGGAACGACTCGCCGTCCTCCATCCGGGCCGGGTAGGAGGGAGGGGCGAGTCGTCAGCGCCGACGAACGTCACGCGTTGTATCGACGAGGCGCGAACTGCTGTTGAGCAAACGGAGCGGTCGACAAGCCGCAGTAAACGCCGCCTTCTTCAGTGAGGTATCCGTCCGATGAACCGACTGATCGTCCTGTGTCTCGTGCTCTCCGCGGTTTTGGCTTTTGCGGACAAGCCGCGCGATCTCTCAATGAAGGCGATGGGTAAGGACCCGGTGATCCGCTCGATCCGGGAGCGCTTCAACAGAACCAATGCGCAACAGGCGCAGTTGAAGGAGGAGGAGAAATCGATAGAGGGGTATGCCTCGGACGGGGCGACCATGACCGTGTTCCGGCACGGCGACGAGATCCGCAAGGTAGTCATCTTGGCGGTCAGCGCCACCGGCGATGGAGCGCAGGGTCTGTCCGAGGTCACCGAGTACTACTTCGATGGTCAAAAGCCCTACTTCGTTTTCGTGCGCTCGACGCAGTGGGATGGCGAGCAAACGATCTCCAAAGACGAGAATCGATACTATTTCGATGGGAACCGGCTGGTCTGGTGGCTCACGGGCACAAAGCCCGCGCCCGTTGCGGAGTCGAATCATGACATCGCGGAGAACAGGATTCTCCGGCAAGCGAAAGGCGCGCACCAGGGCGCACAACTGCAGGCGAAGCACATTCGGGCGGAGAGCGATGACGTGTTCAGCGCAGCCGATTAGCGGCACTCCAGTATTGGAGGATGCGGCGGGCGGTAGGGAGGTTGGAGATGTAGACCCTGGCAGGTGAGAAGGTCGACGCCGAAGGGCAGTTTCCACTGCGATGACTCGAGCTGGAGCGCATCGAGGGCGCGCTCGGGGAGGGACTAAAGCTCGCGAAGCCCATGTCGCTCGAGGAGCGGAATCAGCCTCCGCGTTCCATGCGCTGCCACCGACGTCGACGCACCGCCCGGCCGGAACCCTGGTGTGCCGCGCGGGTGATGCCGCCGACCTCGTGAGGAAGGTCGAGGAGGCGCTGCAGACTTCACCCGTGCCGATGCCGCAGCCGGACACCGTCGCCTTCCGGCGCCTGTACGACGAACTCAGACCGTTGGCGCGCCGGAACGACGCCGGCGCGGTTTCATCTCAAATCTCGGGTCTCTCCATCAGGCCGCACGGGGAACGCCTCCGATCGCCTTGTCCGAAGCTCGGTGCTCCTCGGCACGACGGGCGAGCGCACCGAGGTAGTCCACCAGCGGCTGGGCCTTCCAGGTCACGATCCATTCGGGCTTCGCCGCGTTCCTGTGTTGAACCACCAGGAATCGATCGCCCTCCACCGTGAGCGATTCGACCTCCTCGAGGCGAACGCTCCAGGTGTCGAGCTGCACGTTGAACCGGGTCGGGCGGAATCCGAGCCGCCGCGAGGTCACGAGGAGCTTTCCCCCACGTGACTCACCCCAGAGGAAATGGTTCGCGAACAACTCGTGGAGGAGCCGCTCTCCCGGCTCCAACTCCAGCACCGGTCGGGCCGCGAATGCGCGGAGCAGCATCCAGACGGGCCCCACCACCATCACGGACACGCCGAGCCCGAGAAACGAACTGACGCCGCCGAGCATGAGGAGGTCGGAGAATGAGTCGCGCCCCTTCGAAAGCGCACCGGGCAGCAACGTCGCGAAACACCCTACCGACCCGATCGCCCAGGTCACCAGGACCGGCCACCGTGAAATCAGGAACACCAGGGGGGCAATCGCCACCTGCGGTGCCATTCGACCGGCAGCGCGGCGCATCACCAATGGCAGAAGGATTGCCAGCAGAATCCCAGCCATCCACAGGCGCAGTGATCCAGACGGAGCGTTCATTCCGCGCTGCGTAGCATCGAGCGAGGTCTACTCGGAAGGGACGATTAGGGCGAACGTGGCGGGTCGGCGGCGGAGGGAAGGGGAGGAGTGTCGGAAGGAAGCTGAAGGTGGCTGAGGATGCGTCGGACGGCAGGGAGGTTGGAGATGAAGGCCAGCACCCGGCGTGGAGAGCCAGCCCTCGCGCTCCACCCCCACGCCCCTCCCCGCTTCCCGTGCGGTGTCCCCACGCGCGCTGCAGTCCTACTCTCACTCCGGCGGGCCTTGCGCCGCCGCCTGGGGCACCACCTGCGTCTGCTCACCCAGGTGGCTGACGGCCTGAGATCCCTCGACGGCCGCTTCTCCGGTCCCGCCGAGAACCATGGCGGCGGGACCGATGAGTTTCCGGGGCTCGCCCCGTCAGAGCATGTGAAGGCCCCGCGACGTCCTCACACAGGAGATCCCGCCATGTCTGCCACCCACGCCCCCGCGCCGACGATCAGGAACCCGGGCCGCAAGCCGGCTACGCCGCGCAAGCTGTTCGTGAACATCCCCGTCGCCGATGTGCAGCGCTCCATCGAATTCTTCGAGGGACTCGGCTTCACGTTCAACGCGCAGTTCACGGACGCGAGCGGCACCGCCATGCTCGTGGGCGAGGACGCGTACTTCATGCTCCTCACGCACGAGAAGTTCGTCAGCTTCAGCAAGCGCCCCCTCGCTGATCCGCGCCAGGCGACCGGCGCGCTGTTCACGCTCGGCGTGGACAGCCGCGAGGCGGTGGACGCGATGGTGAACCAGGCCGTTGCGCTCGGCGGCACGGCCGCGCACGAGCCGCAGGACCACGGCTTCATGTACGACTGGAGCTTCTACGATCTCGACGGGCACGGGTGGGGGGTGTTCTGGATGGATCCCACGGCGGCGCAAGGCTGACCGATGGGACGGCGAGGCGGCGGCGCCTGACGAGCGGCGCTGCCCGCGCGAGGCGCCGCCATCAGCGCGAGAAGTCGTTCCCTCCCAGCACGGCCTCCGGGCTCGCGATCTCTTGATAGCCGCCAGAGCATAGGGCGAACAGCCCGGCTTCCCCACGCGCGCTGCAGTCTTACTCCCACGCAGGCGGGCCCTGCGCCGCCGCCACCGGTGCCACCTGCGTCGGCTCGCCCACGTGGCGAGTCGAGCCGGATCGCTGACCGAACGCAGTGGATAACGTGCCTCGACTACCTCCGCGAGGGGTGGCACAGAGCGGATCATCATCGAGACGCTGCACGACCTCGACCGGCGAGGCGTGAACATCAAGAGCCTGACTGAGCCGATGATCGACACGACGACGCCGATGGGGCGTGCCCTGTTC
>JBAWAM010000149.1:0-1762 GCA_049589315.1 Myxococcaceae bacterium | reverse complement strand
GGGTGGGATCGACCAGCGTGTAGGTCGAGCTGTGGTCGACTGTGTAGCCAGCGCCGCTTTGCACCACCTTCTCGAAGGTGACGCCGAGGGCCGCTGCCGCCTCGCGAACCTGATTGGCCGTGCCGCCGAGTCCGATCAGCTGCGCGTCGAACGCCTGCGCAAACTCACGCAACAGCGGGCCCTTGTCGCGCTCGGGGTCGACGGTGACAAACAACGGTTGGATGTGCGCCGCGGCGGGACCGATCTCATCGAGCGCCGTGACCATGGCAGTAAGCCCCGTAGGGCACAGGTCCGCGCAATGCGTGTAGCCGAAGTACACGAGCAGCCACTTGCCCAGAAAATCGCTGCTGCGCACCGTGCGCCCGTCCGCATCAACGAAGGTGAGCGGCCGATCCGGCGCCAGCCTCGCGCCTTAGGGCCTGTCCATAAATAAGGAAGTCACTTGGCTGTTCGCCGAGGCGCGATCGTGTAGTTCCAGTCGCCATGGAAGGCGTGGCGTGTGAGGTTGACCGCGGCGAGCTGGGCGTCGGGCACCTTGACCCCTTTGGGGTACTTCTTCTCATCCAACTCGGCGCGCACCTCGAGGCCCGCTTCGGTGGTCGTGGCGGCGATGAGCTGGACAATTGTTCTATAGCTGCGTAGCGGCTTTCCCCGCCAATTGATCGTGATGAAGGAAAAGAGACGATGCTCGATTTTATTCCATTTGCTCGTTCCCGGCGGGAAATGGCAAACGGTAATCGGGAATTTGAGCTCGTCCGCCAACTTCTGAAGCTCGACCTTCCAGAGGCGCACGCGGTGCCCGTTGCTGCCACCGCCATCGGCCGTGATCATCAGACGCTTGGCTTTGGCGTGGCGCTTCCTCCCCATCGTCGACCACCACCGGCGGATGGCGTTGACGGCAAAGGATGCCGTGTCGTGGTCGGTGCCGACGCTGACCCATCCGACATTGGCGTTGATGTCGTAGACCCCATACGGGACCGCCCGGCCCAGCTTGGGATCGATGAAGTCGTGCACGTTGACGAGCTCGGGCTCACCCTTGCGCCTCCACTCGCGACCGCTGTTCTTGAAATTACCGACCAGTTCCTTTCGCTTGGTGTCGACCGAGATGACCGGTTGATCAGCCCCGAGGAAGTCGACCGCTTGGTCGTTGATGTACCGAAACTGCGCGTCGCGATCGATGTGGTTGCTGCCTTCCCGCGTCTTGCTGTTGGCCTGCAGGCTGTAGCCCATCCCGCGCAGCAGATTGCCGACGACCGTGGGGCAAACCTTGTGCCCCTTCTTCCCCAGCTGTTTGGCGAGATTACGCAGGCTCCGGTAGGTCCACAAGAGCGCTCGCATGGGGTCGCCGCGCGTCGTGGGCTCAACCAGAGCCTTGAGGTCGCGCAACAGCGTCAGATCCCCAAGGGTCTTCTTCTTGCGTCCGCCACCAGACTTGCGGACACGTCCGGGCGCCGCCACCACATTATCGCGAACGTCGGAGAGACCGTTATAAATGGTGGAGCGAGCCAAGCCCGTAATGCGAGCCATTAAACTGACGCCGCCACGTCCAAGCGCTTGGGCTTCCAGAGCAACAAAGCGGCGCCGGCTCTGCTCATTCAGAACAGGGGCAATCTGCCGATATCGCTTGCGTACGGCTCGGGCTTGCGCGGCGCGAATCATGCACCGACGCTATGTCGCTCGATTCCTCGCTGTGAATCCCCACCGTGCCTTTCTTCGACGGCTGTGGCGGCACTGACTCAGTTGTTTATGGACGGGCCCTTAA
>JBAWAM010000148.1:0-15590 GCA_049589315.1 Myxococcaceae bacterium | reverse complement strand
GGAGTCCCGAGAGAGGAGACCGCCGACTGCGGCACGCCGTGCGGCGGCAGCGACCCCGGCGCGGGCGTGAGCCCGTACGACACCTGGCGCGGTGGCGGCGTGGTCACCGACGCCGGCGTCTTGTGGGCCGCGTCGTCCGGGAACAGGTCCCTCATCAGCGCCGCCACGTGGGCGTTGGTGATCGTCTTGCCGGTGGACTGGATGTACGCCTCGAGCGCGAAGGACATCTCCTCGGCGCTCGCGAAGCGGTCGTCCGGCTTCCGGGCGATCGCCCGCATGATGACGTCGTTCAGCGCGTCGGGGATGTTTGGGTTGGCCTCCCGCACCGGCGTGGCGGGCTCCATGAGGATGGCGCGGATCAGTCCCGGCTCGGATGTCGCGTTGAACGGCCGTTGTCCCGAAAGCAGCTCGTACAGCAGCACGCCCGTGGCGTAGACGTCGGCCCGGCCGTCCATGCCCTTTCCGGTGATCTGCTCCGGTGCCATGTACGCGAACTTGCCCTTCACCGAGCCGGCTCGCGTGGTGGACACGTTCACCGCCGCCTTGGCGATGCCGAAGTCCACGACCTTGGTCGCGCCATTGAACGCGATCAGCACGTTGTCCGGGCTGACGTCGCGGTGGACGATGTGCAGCGGGTTGCCTTCGTCGTCGGTGAGCGTGTGGGCGTAGTGCAGGCCCTGCAGCGCCTGGGAGCAGACCCTCGCCGCCAGGAGCTCGGGGAACGGCCGCTGCAGCTCTCGGAGCCGCCGCCGGAGCTGCCGCAGGCTCCGGCCGTGGATGTACTCCATCGCGATGAAGTACGTGTCGCACTCGAGCCCGAGGTCGAAGATCTGCACCACGTTCGGGTGCTCGATCATCGCGGCGAGCCGCGCCTCGTTGAGGAACATCGTTACGAACGTCTCGTCCGAAGCGATGCCACTGAGGATTCGTTTCACCACCACGTTCTTCGAGAAGCCCGCGGGGCCTTCATGGCGAGCGAGGAAGACCTCGCCCATGCCACCGCTGGCGAGGTGGTGATACAACCGATATTTCCCAAGCTGGATCTGCTGGTCCATGGCGGTAAAGCCAGTCTAGGGTGTCAATCACAGACACGAAATACGGTGTTTTTGAGCGCAGATGTGTGTCACCGCCGTTCGTGAAGTAATAATCCAGCAGCGAGCCAATCATGATCCGGTCTGTATGTATTTTTCTCGCCGCTCTGCCAATGGCCCTGCTGGGGTCGTGTGAGCCTGTATTCCAGGGGAGCGATGGAGGGACCACTCCGAGCGATTCGGATGCGTCGGTCGAGGTCCCCGGAGACGGCTCGGTGGACGCTGGCCCCGAGCTTCGGCCCGATGCCGGTCTCGAGGAGGACGGTGGCGTGCCGGACGCGGGCACGGCCTCCGTGGCTCGCAACGGCGTGTGGCTCACGCGCAACTACGTCGCGTACAGCTCGTTCTACGCCCCTGCGGTGGTGGAGGACCTCGCGACGAGGATGAGCAGCCAATACGAGATCGGCCGGCTGTTCGTGAACGTGGACCGCATCGGCGCGGATGGGCGCTTCATCGACGCCGCCCCGAAGATGAGCGAGTTCCTGGAGAACCTCGCCGCGTGGGAGTCGCGGAGCGGCAGGCGCTTCGAAGTCTACGCGTGGGTCAATGGCAGCACGACCGGGACCGCGGCGATCGATCTCACCCGGCCCGAGGTGCGAGCGGCGGTGGTCGAGGAGTGCCAGAAGCTGGTCGCCCCCTGGGAGAGCGGAAGCTACGTCGCGGGCACCCAACGCCCCTTCGACGGCGTCCAGATCGACTTCGAGCCCAGCGGGTTCGACCAGGTGCGATTCAACGCACTCCTCGAGCTGATGGACGAGCTGCGAACGGGCTTCGCCGCGGTCGGCCGTTCCGATGCGCTCCTGAGCGTCGCGGCCCACAAGCTCGGCACCGGAGGCGAGTACCAGTGGAGCCCTGCCTTCTACGATGCGATGGCCGACCGCGTGGATGTGCTCGCGGCGATGACCTACAACAGCGGAAGTGACGACGGGGCGGCGTATCAGACGTGGATGCGCCAGCAGGTCACCGGCGTGTTGAAGGCCTTGTCCGCGCCGAAGCGCCCGATGGAGGTGCTGTTCGGGCTGCCGTCCTATCCGCCCAATGCCAGCCACGATCCCGCGGCGGAGACCATCGCGTCCGGGGCTGACGGAATGCGGGCGGCGATCGCGGAGCTGGAGAGCGCCGCCGACCCGGCCCTGGCCTTCCTGGGCGGGGCGGCGGTCTACCTGCACACGAAGGGAATCGCCGACGACGGCTACGCCCGCTGGGACACCGAGTGGTGGTGGTTCGGCCACCACTGGCTCCAACGTTGGTAGCGGCAGCGTCGTCTACGGCGTGAGCAGTTCGAGCGCGCCGGGCTCGGGCGCGGCGCCGCAGTAGTGATCGACGGCGCCGTCGCAGCCCGGCGTGAGCGTGCCCGAAGAGGGGCTCGACACGCCGAAGTCGCGGACCGGGGTCGAGGATACCAGCGTGAACTCCGGCGCGGTCGGCGACGTGGACTTCAGCTTCGGGTCGACGTCGGTCGAGGTGCTCTGCGCAGACGCGGTCTGGTACTGCGCCAGCGTCATCGCCGCGGCGTTCCAGGAGAAGGGCGGGGTGGAGCCCGTGGTGTGCCAGACGTTGGTGCGATCCACCCAAGCGCCCGTCGGTGCAGCCCGGCTCACCGACAGCACTGTGGGCGCGCTCCCGGTGACGAGGTTGTTCTCAAGCGCGACCTCGGCGTTGGTCTTGACCACCACGCCAGCCGTCGCCGCCGTGCCGTCCGCGAGCACGGTCAGGATGGAGTTGTTGGACAACAGGAAGCGCTGGCTGGTGGCCGCGCCGAGGGTGATCCCGGTGCGCGCATCCCAGATCCGGTTGCGGCGCGCGACGAGGCTGCCCGGCTGTGTCGACTGCTCCGCCCACTCGATCCCGGAGGTTCCGCAGCCGTGAAGACGGTTGCCCTCGAGCACCGCTCCTTCGAAGGTGACGTAGAGGCAAGCGCCTGCGGTGTCGTAGACCTCGTTGTCGCGCAGCACCGCGTTGGGCCCCTTGAGGAAGACCCCGTGGCGGTCGGAGGTGGTGGTGATCTTGCCGCAGTCGAAGAAGCGGTTGCGGAGGAACTGCGTTCCGTTCCCCTCATCAATGATGCAGCTCTGCTCGACGTTGGAGAACTCCGAATCACTGATCACCCAGCCGGTGCCGCCCTTCGGAACGAAGCCGCCGTGGGTGAAGGACCCTCCGGAGATGTTGCGGACGACGACCTGGCTGATGGTGATGCCGTGGGAGGGCGCGGAAGGCGACGCGTGGAACCCCTTCTCCGCGTCGTGCATGTACAGGTCCTCGAAACGAACGTTGTTCGTGTTCTGGAGATAGACGAGCTGGGTGCCGCCGCGCCGGTTGCGCAGTTCGAGCCCGCGCACGATGAGCCACGACTTGTTGTTCACGTTCACGGCGGCGGTGCCCGGCGCGGGCTGGTCCGTCGGGAGGGTGCCATCGAGGACGGGCCGTCCGGTGCCGTAGGCGCCGAAGAGAATCGGGTTTCCTTCGGTTCCGCTGCGAGTCGGGGCGAGCATCTCGTACCACACGCCGCCGCCCTTGAAGAGGACCCACGAACCCGGCGGAAGTGGCGCGGTGCTCGCCTTTCCGACGGTCTTCCAGGGCGTCTCGGGAGAGCGTCCGTCGTTGGCGTCGTCGCCCGCAGGATCCACGAAGAACGTGTTGAGCGGGTACTCCTCTGTCCCCGCGTCCGTGCCGGGAATCACGCCGGCGTCGTTCGTCCCCGCGTCCGGCTCCGGCTCTGTCCCGGCGTCGTCGGTGCCGCCGTCGTCCGCCGGGTCCACCGATCCGTCCGTCCCTCCATCCGACGACGTGCCCCCGTCCTGAGACGCCAGGCTTTCGGGATCCACGCAGGTGCCGCCCTGGCACTCCAGGCCCGGCTCGCAGGAATGCGCGGGATCGCAGGCGCGGCCCTCGTGTTCACTGAGACTGACGCTGCAGGCGATGGCGCCGGCGAGCACCGCGACGGCGCAGACGAGACGTTTCATGTGCCACCTGACAAAGGGGGAATGTCGAATACATCCGTCACTTTCAGGGGTGTTATCAACCCTGATTCGGAGACGGCGCCTGCCTGCCCTGAACGAGGGCGGAACAGTGTGGAGGGGCTGGATTTCACTCGGAGAATCCCGCGCCGGCTGCAATCTTCCGCTGGTCTCGAATGGACAGGCATTCGTGTAAAAAACCAGTCGCGCTGATTGACTACATCGACGTCTCAGTAGGTATTTTCGCCCCTCGAAAATAGTCGTTCATCCGGCGTATGTCTTTGCCAATGAACAGCGCGATCAGGTGGGCTGCCTGGGGCTTCTGGTTGTCGGTTTCAGCGTTCGCCGCGGGATGCGGCGCAGGAGACGGAGGGTCTCCCCCGCAGGTCACGCTGCCCGACGCAGGCGAGGATGCTGGGGTCGTCCAGCCGGGCGAGGACGCGGGCGTCGAGATCTGTGGCGATGCCGTCTGCGCGCCTGACGCGAGCTGTAGCGACCAGGACGGGGAGCTGCGCTGCGCCTGCAACCCGGGGTTCAGCGGCGACGGGGTCACCTGCGTCGACGTGGACGAGTGCTCCAACGGCGAGGCGGACTGCGGCGCCAACGCCGTCTGCACCAACACCCCCGGCAGCTACAACTGCACGTGCGAGAGCGGCTACTACGGCGAGGGCACGCTCTGCACGGACATCGACGAGTGCGCGACCGGCACCTCCGTCTGCAGCGCGGATGCGGCGTGCACGAACACCGAGGGCGGCTACACCTGCGCGTGCAAGCCCGGCTTCACCGGCGATGGCGTGACCTGCGTGGACGAAAATGAGTGCGCCACCGGCACCAATACCTGCAGCCCCGACGCGACCTGCGAGAACACCACCGGCGGATACACCTGCGCGTGCAAGGCCGGCTTCACGGGTGATGGCACGACCTGCGTGGACGTCGACGAGTGCGCCGCCGGCACGGACAACTGCAGCTCGGACGCGACCTGCACCAACACGCCCGGCGCGTACACCTGCGCGTGCAACGAGGGCTTCACCGGCGTCGGCGCGAGCTGCGTCGACGTCGACGAGTGCGCCGCCGGGACGGACACGTGCAGCGCGGACGCGACCTGCACCAACACGCCGGGCGCGTACACCTGCGCGTGCGACCAGGGCTTCACCGGCGACGGCCAGACCTGCAACGACGTGGACGAGTGCTCGACGGCCAGCGTCTGCAGCGACCAGGCGACCTGCACCAACACCCCGGGCTCATATGCCTGCGCCTGCAACCCGGGCTTCAGCGGGAACGGGCAGACCTGCACGGATGTCGACGAGTGCGCGACCCCGGGCGCCTGCAGCGCGGACGCGACCTGCGCGAACGCCATGGGCAGCTACACCTGCACGTGCAACGCCGGCTTTACCGGAGACGGCCAGAGCTGCGTCGACGTCGACGAGTGCGGCGCCGGGACGGACACCTGCGACGCGAACGCGACCTGCAACAACACGCCGGGCAGCTACACCTGCGCGTGCAATGGCGGCTTCACCGGCGACGGTCGGAGCTGTCAGGCCGAATACGCGGCGCTCTCGCTGGGCGTCGGCCACTCCTGCGGCATCCGCGCGGATGGGACGCTGTGGTGCTGGGGCACGAACAGCAACGCCGTGTTGGGCGTGACCGCTTCGGTCACCGTCCAGCGCGCCTTCCCGGGGCAGCTGGGCACGGATTCGGACTGGGCCTCCGTCGGTGCCGGCCGAGCACATACGTGCGCGGTGAAGTCCGACGGCTCGCTCTGGTGCTGGGGCTATAACGCCCAGAACCAGGTGGGCGACGGTACAGCCGTCACTCGCACTGCCCCGACGAGGGTGGGCGCCGACACGAACTGGAGCCGTGTCTTCACGGGCAGGGATCACAACTGCGGCCTGAAGACGAATGGAACGCTGTGGTGCTGGGGCCTGAACAACCGGGGTCAGGTCGGTGACGGCAATACGATCAACGTCACCGCACCGGTGCAGGTGGGCACCCAGGCAAACTGGCGTGACCTCTCCCTGGGCGAGTACCACTCGTGCGGCGTGCAGTCGGACGACACGCTGTGGTGCTGGGGCTACAACGTCTCGGGTCAGGTCGGCGTTGGCTCCACCACCACCCAATATCCGGTACCCACGCAGGTGGCGGGGGCCTGGCGCGCGGTGGAGGCGGGACTCGACCAGACCTGCGGCATCCAGGCCGATGGCTCGTTGTGGTGCTGGGGCGGCAACGCCCACGGACAGCTCGGCGACGGAACGGTGCTGAAGCAGAGCTCGCCGGTCAGCGTACTGCCCGGCAACACCTTCACCGAGATCGGTGCGGGGGCCAACTTCAGCTGCGCCACGCGCTCGGATGGAACCGTGTGGTGCTGGGGCGACAACGGTTTCGGTCAGCTCGGGACGGGCGACACCCTGGACCGGACCGTCCCGGCCCAGGCGACCGGAACGGGCTGGTCTGACCTGACGCTGGGAACCAGTCACGCCTGCGCGGTGTCTCCGACGGGAGCGCTCCACTGCTGGGGCAGCAATGAGACCGGACAGCTCGGCGACTCCGCGCCTCTGACGGAAGAGCCGGTGCAGGTGTTGCAGAGCCGGACGTGGCGGAAGGTGACGACCGGGTTCGATCACAGCTGCGGCATCGCGCTCGATGGAAGCCTCTTGTGCTGGGGCCGCAACGGCAACGGTCAGGTCGGAAGCGGAGGCACCGCCACCACCAACACTGGGACGCAGGTGGGCACCGAGACGGACTGGACCTCGATCAGCGCTTCGAAGTCCCACACGTGCGGACTGCGCGCCAACGGCACGCTGTGGTGCTGGGGCTTCAACGGCTTCGGGCACCTGGGAGATGGCACCGCAACGCAGAAGGCGGCACCGGTGGAGGTGACCGGCGGCGTCACGAATTGGTCCGGGGTTGCCACCGGCCAGTCCCATACCTGCGCGCTTCGCACCGACGGATCGCTCTGGTGCTGGGGCTTGAACGACAAGGGACAGCTCGGGGACGACTCGACGAGCAACCGCAGCGCGCCGGCCCGGGTTGGAACCGAAAGCGACTGGGCGTCCGTCAGCGCGGGGCAGAGCCACACGTGTGCAACGAAGAGCAACGGCACCCTGTGGTGCTGGGGCGGGAATGCGAGCCGTCAGCTCGGGGATGGCACCGTCACGGATCGACTGGTTCCCACCCAGGTCGGGACCTCGTCCGATTGGCAGTCCGTGGGCGTCGGCATCAATCACACCTGCGCGGTGAAGACGGGCGGGACGCTGTGGTGCTGGGGTGTGAACTCACGCGGACAGCTCGGCGACGGAACCCGGACGACCGCGCCGTTCCCGGTGCAGGTCGGCGTCGACTCGGACTGGAGCTCGGTCGAGGGCGGAAACACGCACTCCTGCGCGCTCCGCACCACCGGCGCGGCCTGGTGCTGGGGTGACGACGCCACCGGCCAGCTCGGCAACGGCGCAGCGAGCGCGTCGAACTCGCCGGTCCAGGCGGGGACCGGCTTCGAGACGCTTGCGGTCGATCACTCCCACGCCTGCGGGGTGAAGACCGACGGCACGCTCTGGTGCTGGGGAACGAACGCCCAGAACCAGCTTGGAGCCGGCACTGCACTGAGCAGCACCCCGGTCCCGGTGACGGAGTAGTCCCGTCCTCGCGAGACACCTTCGCCGCCGCATCACCTCAGCGTGGTGCGGCGGCCTTTTTCATGTGGACAGCTTTCGCCAGAGCTCGATGCGCCCGCTGCCGCATGCCTCGTTCCTCAGTTGGGTCCAGCCGGCGGGAGGTGTTCCTCCGAACCCGTGATACGTGGCGAGCAAGATGCCCGCGGGCACCTTCGCGAGCTGTTCCTCGACGAAGCGCACGTACTTGCGATAGCGGCGGACGGAACGCTGGATCGTGTTGTCGATCGGCAGCGCCATCCGGTGTTCGGCGAACGGGTTGTAGAGGTAGTACGCATCGAACTCCGACCAGTCGAGCGCGGTCATGTTCCCGAGCGTGAAGGTGCAGCGGTCCACGCCCAGGCGCGCTGCGGCCTGTCGGGCCACCTGGATGAAGTGAGGGCGCTGCTCGATCCCGAGGAACACACCCGGGGACGTCAGCGCGCCCACGAGGCAGAATTTTCCGACCCCCGAGCCGACGTCGAGGATGCGCTTCGCCCCGTGCGCCGTGAGCAGCCGGGCGGTGAAGCGGGAGACCGTTACGGGCGTCCAGTGGACGCGGCTTGCCGCCTGCGCCCAGTCCGGGAAGACCTCGAGGTCGAACTCGTCGTCGGTGACCGTCTCACCGGCGCGAAGACGCTCCACTGTGCTCGGCTGCGAGAGCTCCGTCGACATCTTCAGAAAGTTTGGCACGGTCCCACAGGCTGAACAGGAACATGCCGCCCAGCATCGACAGCACGAACGTGAGGGCTGGGGAGCCCCCGGTCGCCACCGAGGTGAGTGAGGGGCCAGGGCAGTAGCCGCCCAGCCCCCAGCCCACGCCGAAGACGCCGGCGCCGACCACGAGCCGACGGTCCACCCTGGAGGCCGTCGCCGGGTAGGAGGGGAAAGCAGGGGCGACCACCGGCGTGGCGCGCCGGAGGATGAAGCGCCTCAGCAGGGCGTGGGTTCCGAGGGCTCCCGCCATGACGAAGGCAAGCCCCGGGTCCCAGTCTCCGGCGATGTCGAGGAAACCCTGCACGTTCGCCGGATCGGTCATGCCTCCGACCCCAAGACCGAGTGAGAAGAGAACACCCGCGCCCAGGGCAGACAGAATCGCCTTCACAGGGCACCTCCGCGCAGGTGGCGCAGCGCGAACACGGCGATCATGCCGGTTGCCATGAACACCCCGGTCGCCACGAGGGATCGCAGCGCTCCGCGGCTGTTCCCGCAGATGCCGTGACCACTGGTGCAGCCGCTCCCCAGACGCGCGCCGAAGCCGACGAGCAGCCCCGCCACCACGGTGAGACCCGCCGCGGATGTGGTCGTCTGTTCACCGAACGCCCCCGGCATCAGCGCGCGCAGCAGCAATCCGCCACCGACCAACCCTCCGATGAATGCGAACCGCCAGCCGGCATCGCCTTTCTCAGGCGAGAAGAGGCCGCCGGCGATCCCGCTGATGCCAGCGGTTCGGCCGTTGAAGAGCAGGAGGAGGGACGCACTCGTGCCAATGAGTACGCCGCCGAGCAGGGGAAGCATGTATTGGGTCACGTCAATCCATCCATCTATGCGCCGAACACCGCGCGGTTCTTGAACAGGATGAAGGCGCCCATCACCACGAGGAACGCCGCGAACGCCCGCTTGAGAGCGGACGGGGAGACGTAGCGGGCGAGCCGGGTCCCCGCCACGATTCCAGCCACCGCGATGGCGGTGAACTGTCCCAGGAGGATCCAGGGCAACTCGACCTGGCCGAGGTAGCCGACGAACCCGACGGCCGAGTTCAGGGCAATCACCAGGAGCGAAGACCCGACGGCCTGCTTCATCGGGAGCCCGGCCAGGAGCACCAGGGCCGGGACGATGAGGAAGCCGCCCCCAACGCCCACCAGCCCCGTCAGCAGTCCGACGCCCAGGCTGGCCGCGATCGTGAGCAGAAGGGAGCGCGGCCGTGCCTGCTCCGTCGTTGCGGCAGGCTCCTTCTGCCCGGAGGCATTCCGGTACATGAACCCGGCCGCGACGAGCATGACTGAAGCGAAAATCGTGAGCTGCACGGGGCCGGGAACCCAGGCGGCCAGGCGCGCACCCGTCCAGGACCCTGCCATGGCCACTCCTCCGAAGGTCAGCGCCTCCTTCGCCCGGACGTTGCCTTCGCGCCAGTGTCCCGCCGCGCCCACGAAGCTGGTCATGCCCACGACGGCCAGCCCCATCGCGATGGACTCGCGGGGGCCGAAGCCGAACACGTACAGGAAGATGGGCACCGTCAGGATCGAGCCGCCCCCTCCCAGCAGTCCGAGGGAGATGCCGATCAACGCTGCGAGCGACAAGCCGAAGTAGATCATGCCCTCAGTCCCTTCGGCCGCATCCTGCCTCAAGTGCGCTCGAAGATTCAGGGCAGGGAAGTGCGGGAAAAAGCGAAGGGCCCCGAATCCGCTGTGGAATTCGGGGCCCTTCTTCAGCGAGGAGTACGGGACTTGAACCCGTGACCTCCGGCGTGACAGGCCGGCGTTCTAACCAACTGAACTAACTCCCCACACTTCTACAAAACTGCATGGGCGGAACAGGTTTCGAACCTGTGACCCTCGCCTTGTAAGGGCGACGCTCTACCGCTGAGCTATCCGCCCCTCAGCGACAACCTGTTACGCCGCGACAGCGAGGCGGCTTCTACCGATACGTCACCTCACTGTCAAGCGTACTAACGCGTTTTCTGGCCGACGTTTTCCCGCGCTAGGGCGTGATGGTCGCCTGCCCGAGGTTCTCGCTGCCGTCGCCCTGCTTTTCGGTGAAGCCGTTCAGGCCGGGGTCCGCCCCATTGCCGTCAAGGTCGCCGTAGCACCAGGCGTGATTTCCGGACCGCCGGAAGCGGAACGTGTAGCTCCAGCTTCCTTCGGGCACGCCCGTCAGGTTCGCCATGAACTCGTTGTTCCCCCCGGTCGCAGCGGCGTTGAATTGGGCAGGCGCCCACGTCCAGCCGAGTCCGGGGTCTTCGTTCTTCCTTCCCCAGCCCCACTCGGCGTCGAGCGCCACTGCCGGATCGACGCCGGCGGTCCCTGTGATTCCCGCCTCGAACACCTGTCCGTAGAGGAGCGTCGGGGTGGTGGCGTTCACCGCCCGGGTCAGTGTGGGCGGCCACTGCAGCTTGCAGTAGTTGATGTCGTCGGTGTTCCCCACCGTGAGCGGCGCCTGCTGGGCCTGCGAGTACCCGTTCTGGCTTCCGTCGAGATCGCAGTACGTCCAGCTCTGCCCGTTGTTGGTGCTGTACCGGAAGCTGACCGAACGGTTGCCGATGTACGCAGGCGCGAACGCGGCAGCGAAGAGCTCACCGCCCGTGAAGGACTCGTCCGACTGGTAGGTCGCAGTCTTCCAACCCCAGTTGGGACCGGTCGACGCGTTCACGCCGAGGCTGCCCACGCCGACCTGCGCCAGGAGGCCGGCCGCCGGACCGGCCCTATCGGTGACGCCGGGGAGCACCACCCGCCCCTGGACCTCCACTGCGGCGCCGCTGGCCACCGAGGTGAGGGGCGACACCGAGCCCGGCGTTGTGACCCGCAGCAGCTTGCACGCGGGCACGGTGGAGATGGACGTCACCGTGAGCTTTCCGGCCTGGGCGATCTCGAACTGAGAATCCGCGCCGGTGCCGTTCGCATCGCAGTAGCGCCAGGCACCGCCGCCGACCTGCACGCGGTACACGAAGGAGTACGAGCCCGCTCCCGGATTGGGCAGCACGGCCTGGTATTCGTCGTTGGAGCCATTGCCGGTGTCGACGTTGAAGGTCGCCGGCGTCCACGCCCAACCGCCCGCGGCCGGATCGCTGTCGCGCGGTCCGTAGCCGAGCTCGGCGGCGATGCCGGAACCCGCGTTGGCCGCGTCGGTCACCCCGGCCTCGTAGAGCTGGGCGTAGATCGCCGGACCGGTGTCGCCCTCCTCGAGGTTGACGCTGGGGGGCGCCTCGTTGGACTGTCCGCCGAGCTTGCACCAGTCGATGGTGTTGCGGCTCAGCTCGACCCGCTGGAGCTGGGTGAGCTCGGCGCCGTTCGAGGAGCCGTCGAAATCCGCGACGACCCACTTCTGCCCGCCGTCGACGGTGAACCGCGCGGCAACCACGTACACCTTCACCTCACCGCCGGCTGCGCCGGGCAGCGAGAGTTGTCCCTGGTAGCGATCGCGCGCCCTGTCGCCTTCGGTGGGCCCGTCCACGTCGCTCTCCCAGGCGGCGTCGACCCACTGGAACGCGGACAGGTCGAGCGACGGGGAGTGTTCGGCCCAGCCAATCTGCGCCTTTACGCCCAGGCCGGCGCCGTCGCCGCCGGTGATGCCGGGCACCTCCACGTCGGCGCGGACGGTGTGCAGGAGCGCTGCGGTTCCGCTGCTGTCGACCACCAGCGGCTCTCCCAGCAGCTTCGCCTCGCCGATGCCCGAAGTGGCGCCCCGGTAGATGAAGGCGCCCAGCAGGGTCGCGGCCAGGCCGTCGGGGTTCACCACCTTCACGGAGACGCTGCCCGGGGCCCCCACTGGCGGCGTCTTCGCAGAGATTCGACGGGTGCTGGGCACGTTCACGTCCGCTGGGTCGACCTCCGCACCACCGAAGAACACCCGCGCGCCGGGCAGGAACCGATCGCCGGAGATCAGCACGGTGGTCCCGCCCTCGATCGGACCTTCGGTCGGGTTGATCGCGATGATCGAAGGCGGTTCGCCGCCGCCGCCCCCATCGGTGCCCCCGTCCGGGGTTCCGTCCGGCGTGGGCCCGGGACAAGCGACGAGCGTGAGGGCGACGAGTGCCAGCGGCGCGATCGTGAAAGGTACTTGCATGGGCGTGCTCGATAGAACTTGAGGAAAGTCAGTCTTCCTCGTCTGACAACGAAAAGGCAATTCCGCTAGCCTTTGACGCCGCCCGCGGTGAGTCCGCCGACGAGGTTTTTCTGGAGCGCGAAGAAGAGGGCCATCACCGGCGCCGAGACGATCAGCGCGCCCGCGGCGAACTTCCCCAGCTCGACCTTGTATTCGCCGACGAACCGCTGGAGCGCCACCGGCAGGGTGAACAGCGTCTGATCGTTCAGCAGGGTCGCCGCGAGGATGAACTCGTTCCACGCGGTCATGAACGAGAACAGCGCGGTGACCGCCAGCGCCGGTCGGGTCAGGGGAAGGACCACCCGCCAGAACACCTGGAAGTGGCTGGCGCCGTCCATGACCGCCGCCTCCTCCAGCTCGCGAGGGATGGTGTCGAAGTAGCCCTTCAGCATCCACACGCAGAACGGCAGCGAGCTGGTTGAATAGACGAGGACGAGTCCGGTGAGGCTGTCCAGCAGCGAGAGCTTCTCGAGGATCGAATACAGCGGCACCAGCATCAGCGTGGCCGGGAACATCTGGGTGACCAGCAGCCCCTGCATGCCGGCCTCGCGCCCGGGAAACTTGAAGCGGGAGAGCGCGTACGCCGCGCTCACCGAGAGCGCCAGCCCTACCAGGGTCGTCGAGCCGGAGACCACGAGGCTGTTGAGCAGCTGTCGCCCGAAGAGCCAGCGGCCCTGCGCGTCGGTCGCGCCCACCACCGCGTCGAAGTTGTCGAGGGTGATCTCCGACGGCATCGGGAACGGGTTCACCGAGAGCGTCATCCCGTCCGACGTGGTCAACGCCATCTTCACCACCCAGAGGACCGGGTAGAGCGTGGCCATGCAGATGAGGATCAGGGTGGCGTGCAGGGCGATCGACACCGCCACCGGGCGAGCCGCCTTCTTCGGTGGCACCGGCTTCACCGACGCGAGCGGGACGTGCTGAGGCGCGCTCTGGCGAGCGGCCTCGAGACGTTGGGCAGGGACGCTCACGCCAGCACCTCCTCGGACCCTCGGGTGAGCCGTTTGGTCAACGCCGAGTAGCCCAGCAAGACGAAGAAGATCAGCACCGAGTACGCGGCTGCGAAGCCGTACTGCTCGTTGCGCTGGAACGCCCAGCGGTACGCTTCGGATACCAGGATGTCCGTCGCTCCACCCGGCTCGCCGCCGGAGACCAGGTAGATGATGTTGAACATGTTGAAGGTCCACACCGTGCCCAGGATCACCGACGGCAACAGCGCCGGCCGCAGCAGGGGCAGGGTGATGCGGCGGAACTGGACCCACTTCGAGGCGCCATCGACCTCGGCGGCTTCGTACAGGTCCTGGGGGATCGACTGCAGGGCGCCCAGCGCCACCACCATCATGAAGGGGAAGCCCAGCCAGGTGTTGGTGGCCACGTTCGCAGCGAAGGAGGTAGACCAGCCGGTGAACCAGCTGATCGGCTCGATCCCCATGAGGTCCAGGATCCCGTTGATGGCCCCGAACTGCTTGTGGAACATGTTCTTCCACATGAGCGCGGTGATGTAGTTCGGCACCGCCCACGGGACGATCAGCAGCACCCGGTAGACGCCGCGCAGCTTGAGCAGCGGATCCTTCAGCAACAGCGCCAGCCCGAGTCCGATGCCCACGTGCAGGGCCACGTTGACCAGCGCCCACAGCACGGTCACCGCGAGGGTGAAGTAGAAGGAGAGCGGCTCGGTGATCCGGTATCCGCGCGAGACCAGGATGTCGACGAAGTTGGCCAGCCCGATGAAGGTGTATTCGCCGGCATCGTGGTGGAAGAAGGAGAGCCCGATCCCGATGGTGAAGGGGATCATCACCAACACCCCCAACCCGACGACCGCCGGCGCCACGTAGGCAAGGCCCTTCGCCGCATCGGGATAGCGGCGGCGGAACGGCAGCTTCGGGCCCGGCCGCGTCAGCTTCCACCCGAGGAAGCCGACGGTCGACAGCGCGAGCACGACAATCCAGGGGACGGGGGAGGACCTGGGCGGCGTCTCCCGATTGAGCGCGTTGTAGCGGCGCTCCGCCAGCGCGCCCGCATCTTCCGGAGAGACACCGCCCTGGAGGACCGCGCGCAGGGCCAGCTTCATCGGCTCCCACACCCGGGTCATCTCGAGCGTGTTCGGCGTGGGGACCGCCCTCTGCGCTGCCTGGCGGAACGACGCGATCAGCGGGTCCGCCTGCACCTCAGGGGATTCGTAGGCATCCAGATTGGCCGGGACCTGTCGGCCCACCACCGTTCGCTCCAGGGCGGCCTTCCCCACGGAGAGGAACTGCGCGAGGCGCTGTGCGTCGGCCGGCCGCTTCGACCGGGCGGACACCAGCGCGGCCTCCACCCCGAGGAACGGCTGCAGCGGCTTGCCGGTGGTGCTCACGACAGGCAGCGGCACCACGGAGTACGCGAGATCCTTCGAGATCTCCCCGGCGAACCACGGCCCGCTGATCACCATGGCGGCGCGGCCGTCGTTGAACAGCGACTTCACCAGCGCGCCGCTGGACTCCTGGGGGATGTAGCCGCGTTGTTGAAGACCCCTCACGAACGCGAGCGATCGGGCCATCCCTTCGGTGTCGAAGGTGGCGCGGCCGTTGGCGTCGAAGAGCTCACCGCCGAACCCGAAGAGGAACGCGGCGTGGAAGTAGAAGTCGCCCGATTCGTAGGCGAGCCCGAAGCGATTCTCCGCAGGACGGCTGAGCGTCTCGAGCTGCTTCACCCACTCGTCCGTGTTCGTCGCTGCCCGAGGCACCAGCTTCGAATTCATGTACAGGGCGAGGTTCTTGAGCGAGAGCGGGTAGCCGTAGGTCCTTCCTTCCACCTGGAGCGCCGAGACCGCCTGGGGAAGGTAGGCCGAGGGATCGATCAACCCGTCGGAGGGCGCGACCAGGCCCTGTCGCTGGAACGACCGCAACCGCTCGTGGGCGAAGATGAAGACGTCCGGTCCCGCGCCGTGGGGGATGGCCGAGGACAGCTTGGACGAGAACGCGTCGTACGGCAGCGCGAGCAGCTCGACCTTGATCCCCGTCTCCGAGGTGAACAGCTCGGCCGACTTCAAGAGGGCCTGCTCCTCACCGCCGCGGTACGCGTGCCACAGGGTGATC
>JBAWAM010000147.1:0-13075 GCA_049589315.1 Myxococcaceae bacterium | reverse complement strand
GACGGGTGGGTCGCTGGCACCACCGCGGTGCTGCAGAGGCCGGGTGATCTCGGCATCCAGAGCGATCCCATGCGGCTGAGCGATCACGCACCCACCGTCGGCACCTGGAGGCTGACGCCATGAATGCACGGGCGATCCTGACGCTGCTCGTTGCCATCCTCGTCCCCGCGGGAGCGCTGGCCGAGAGCGCGCCCTCTCAGCAGTCCCTCTGGGCTCTCGACGCGGCCTGGACCCGTCCCGCCGGGAGCTGGTCGATCGGCGTGTTCGCCCCCGCCCGGTACGCGTTCACCGACACGCTCGAGCTCGAGGTCCCTCCGCTGGTGTTCCTGGTGGCGCCCACCGCGACGGTCCGGGTGGCGCATGTGAAGCGGCCGGGGCTGGCGATCACCGGCGAGTACGGGTTCTCCGTCCCCACCTTCGGGCTCGGCCTCACCCGCGGATATCTCTTCTCGAGCGGCGCTCAGACCGGGAAGATCGGCTGGTTCGTCGTTCCGCAGGCGGGGCTCGTCGCGACGATTCCAGTCGGAGAACGCGCCCAGCTCACGGGGCGCGCCAGTGTGGCGGTGGGATTGCCTGTGGCGGGAGAGACCACGGTGAGCTCGCTGGATTCTCCCCTGGCGCCTTTGGACTTGATGACCGCACCGCTGCTGAGGCGCTTCCGCGCACGCGTCGGCGCGGGCTACGACCGGGCGCTGCTACCCTGGCTGCGCCTGCGGACCTCGCTCGACGGATATCTGGTCGGATCGCCGCCGGAAGGCTTCGCCCAATCCTCGCCGCTCTTCATCTCCGGACACGTCGGACTCGACTTCCGCGTCGGCGGCCAGAGCCGCTTCACCCTTGGCGGCATCTGGTGGAACTGGGACCAGTTCCACTCCGAGGTACGAGTCGGCCCCGAAGGGTTCGCGGAGCGCGTGCACGTGCGCTCCAACGACTTCCTTCCGACCATCGACTTCATCTGGTCGAACTGACGGCAGCGGGGACTGCCTCGGCCTCCAGAGTCGTCCGGGAAATTGGCGCGCAGGTGAGCCTGACATTCGTCAACTGTCGATGCGGCCCGAGCGGCTCGCCCGAGATGTCGCTTGCCTGCCTATCCGATCGTCCATAATCAGGGGCCCGCAACCCGGGATCGGAGTCGCTGAACGTGCGGAACGCCAAACTGCTGCTTGCCCTCGCCCTGGCCGGCGGGATCGGGGGAATCCTCGGCATCGGCGTGTTCACGTTCGGCTACGCAGAGGGCTGGAGCTACTTGAGCAACGACCCCAGGGCGTGCACGAACTGCCACATCATGGATCCGCAGTTCGACGCCTGGCAGAAGAGCAGTCACCACACAGTCGCGGTGTGCAACGACTGCCACCTGCCTCACGCCTTCGTCCCGAAGTGGATCGCCAAGGCGAGGAACGGCTTCAACCACGGCTGGGCCTTCACGTTCCAGGACTTCCACGAGCCCATCCAGATCACGAAGCCGAACGCAGAGATCCTCCAGCACGCGTGCATCGACTGCCACGGCGCGCTGGTCCATCCGCTGCTCGAGTCCGCCGCCGCCGCGGAGGACGTGGTGCAATGCGTCCATTGCCACCTCGATGTGGGCCACGGGGCCCGCGCTGGACTCGGCAGATAGCAACCAGGAGAACCTTCGATGGCTGACACCTCCCCTCCCGAACGCAAGGGCATCTGGCAGCACTGGCGCTTTCTCCTCGCGCTGGCGCTGGCCGGTGCAGTCACGTTCGCGCTCGTCGCGCTCCTCATCAACATCTCCACCCGCAAGCAGGAGGAGCGGGTGCCCTTCACGCGGGTCGTCGACGTCACTGAGATCTCCACCGACCCCGTTCCGTGGGGCATGAACTGGCCACGCGAGTTCGACAGCTATCAGCGCACGGTGGACGTGACCCAGACGCGCTACGGCGGCTCCAGCGCGATCCCGCAGCAGAAGCTCGACGCGGAACCCTGGTTGAAGCGCTTGTACGCGGGGTACGCCTTCTCCATCGACTACCGTGAGCGCCGCGGCCACGCATACATGCTGTATGACCAGGAGGTCACCGAGCGCGTCACCAAGAAGCCGCAGCCGGGCGCCTGCCTCCACTGCCACGCGTCGATTGCCCCGACCTGGCGCCGCGTCGGCGCAGCGGACCTGGGGCAGCCCACCACGGAGGAGGCACTCTCGAAGTCCTTCGATTGGCCCGCGGTGATGCGCGGGTTCGAGAAGATGAGCACGATCCCCTACGCCCAGGCGTACGCGGAAGTGCTCAAGACGCCGGATGGCACCCCCGGCGAGAACGAGCCGCTGATGCCCGGTGGCACCTCCGCACCGACCACGCCGGGCAGCGACGGCGGAACCCCGACGACCGGGGAGGCGCATCCGGTGAGCTGCATCGACTGCCACGATCCGAAGACGATGGCGATCCGGGTCACCCGCCCCGGGTTCATCAATGGCATCCAGGCGCTGGCGAAGTCCGACGCCGAGGTGCCGTTCGCGCCGAGCATCGCCCGCTGGCGCGCGGGCGATCGCAAGGAGCCGTATGACCCGAACGTCGATGCCAGCAGGCAGGAGATGCGCAGCTTCGTCTGCGGTCAGTGCCACGTGGAGTACTACTGTGGCCCGAAGATGACCCTGTTCTTCCCCTGGGCGGAGGGCCTGCGGGTCGAGAACATCGAGTCCGTCTACGCAAAGACGAAGTTCCCGGATGGGGAGCCCTTCAACGACTGGGTGCACGGAGAGACCGGCGCGCCCGTGCTCAAGGCGCAGCACCCGGAGTTCGAGATGTGGTCCCAGGGCGTGCACGCGCGCTCGGGCGTCGCCTGCGCGGACTGCCACATGCCCTATGTCCGCGAGGGCGCGATGAAGGTCAGCGACCACTGGGTGCGGAGCCCGCTCCTGATGGTGAACCGCTCCTGCCAAACCTGCCACAACGTCTCCGAGGCGGAGCTGCAGGCGCGCGTGGCGACGATCCAGGATCGCACGAAGGAGCTGCTCACCCGGTCCTCGGTGGCGCTCACGGACATGCTCGACGCGATCCTCGCTGCGAAGGCGGCGGGCGCTTCCCAGGAGCAGCTCCAGGAGCTCTACAAGCTCCAGCGCGCAGCCCAGTGGCGGATCGACTTCGTCAGCAGCGAGAACTCGATGGGGTTCCACGCAGACCAGGAGTCGGCGCGAATCCTCGCCGAAGCCCTGGACTACGCCCGGCAGGCCCAGGCGCGCGCCATCGGCATGACCGGGCCTGGCATGCCGAAGCCGCAGATCCCCGAAGCGCCGGTGCTGGGTGTGACCCCCACCGAGCGCGCACCGGCGGGTCCCTACAAGACGCAGGGCGGCGGCGGTCCTGACGCAGGGACGGCCCCGGCGCCCCAGCGCTGAGCTTCGCGGACGCTGCGAGTCACTCGTTGACGCGCGGTGTCAGTTGGCGTTCCCTTGGGCCATGCTGCTCAAGGAAACCGCCCTTGTCCGCGCGCTCGGACTTGCGAAGATCCCGGTGCTCTTCTTCGTCGGCCCACGTGTGCTTCGGGTCGACGAAGACGGGGCCGAGGTGAAGATCCCCCTCGGCTACCGGACGAAGAACCATCTGGGGAGCATGTACTTCGGCGTGCTCGCCGCGGGCGCGGACCTCGCCGGGGGAATCAACGCCGCCTTCACCATCGGGAGGAAGCACAAGAAGGTGCAGCTCATCTTCAAGGACTTCCACGCGGAGTTCCTCAAGCGCGCCGACGGTGACGTGCATTTCGTCTGCAACGACGGACGGCTGATCAACGACACGGTCGCGAAGGCCGACGCCACCGGCGAGCGGTACACGATTCCGGTCGAGATCGTCGCCACGGTTCCGACGAAGTACGGCAGCGAGCCGGTCGCGCGGTTCACCCTGGGGCTGTCGCTGAAGCGGAAGGGCTGAGGTGAGGCCTACCCCGCCTGACGCAAGCCCTTGAGCGCCTCGCGGAACAGCACCTCGAAGGCGGCATCCGCGCCGGCGCGCTCTGTCGCGGTGTCCGCGGCCTTCTCCGCCTGCGGCGGCTTGTAGCCAAGGTTCACCAGGGCGGAGACGAGGTCCTCTCGCTGTGCGGATCCGGCCGAAGGCGCGCTCGCCGCCTCGTTGGCAGCGCCGATCGCCAGCAGCTTCACCTTGTCCTTGAGCTCCAGCACGAGCCGCTCGGCGGTCTTCTTCCCCACGCCGCGCACCTTGGTGAGCCGGCCGATCTCACCCTTGTTGATGCAGGAGATCAGGGTGTCCACCTCGAGCCCGGACATCACGTTCAGCGCCGCCTTCGGGCCGACGTGCGAGACCGAGGTGAGCAGCAGGAAGAGCTCCTCCTCCTGCCTCGAGAGGAACCCGACCAGGTCCAGCGCGTCCTCGCGCACGATGGTCCGGATGCGGAGCTTCACCGGCTGCCCTTCGTCCGGAAGCCGGGACAGGGCCAGGAGGGACACGAACACGCGGTAGCCCACGCCGTTCACGTCCACCACCACGTCTCCGAGGTTCTTCTCCAGCACGGTCCCACGCAGTGAGGCGATCACCTTCCACTCCCTTTTCCAGCAACGACCTTGAGCGCCGGGCGCTCAAAGGATGGACGCAGCCGATCCTCGAACGCGGCGAGCGAGCCCTTCCGGGTCGCGGCGAACGGGTTCTTCAGCGAGTTCAGGTGGCAGATCGCCACCGCCAGCGCGTCCGTCGCGTCGGTCCGCTCCACCACTTCGATTCCGAGGAAGGTCTTCACCATCCGAGCCACCGCGTCCTTGTCGCTGGCCCCACTGGCGCCCACCGCCTTCTTCACCTTCGCCGGCGGATACTCGTGCACCGGAAGCGACCTCTGCGCGGCCACCAGCAGCGCGACGCCCCGCGCGTGCCCCAGGATGAGCGCGCTGCGCGCGTTCTTGAACGTGAACACCCCTTCGACGGCCACCGCGTCCGGTGCGTACGTCGCGACCGCGCGGGTCAGTCCGTCGAAGAGTTCGTGCAGCCTCACCTCGAGCGGCGCGTCCGAGTCCAGCCGGAGCACGCCATGTCCCACGTGGTGGAGGCGGTTGGCCCGCTGATCCACCACGCCGAATCCCGTATAGCGGCTGCCCGGGTCGATCCCCAGAACGCGCAACTGCCCCTCCTCGAAACACCGGAACGGATGTTCAAGGAGACTAGCTCATCTCCTCGAGCAGCGCCTCGTCGATCTCGAAGTTGGCGAAGACGTTCTGCACGTCGTCGTTGTCCTCGAGCGCGTCCATCAGCTTCAGCATCTTCCTCGCCGTGTCGCCCTCGAGCTTCACCGTGCTCTGGGGAATCCAGGTCCACTTCTGCTCGCCGAGTTGAAGCCCGCTCTTCTCCAGCGCGCTCGCCACGGAGTGCAGGTCCGCCGGCGCGGTGCGCACATCGAACCCGTACTCGCCCTGGTTCACCACATCCTCGGCGCCCGCCTCGATCGCCTTCTCCATCACCTCGTCCTCGGTGGGACCGGGCTTCACCGCGATCGAGCCCTTCTTCTGGAAGTTCCAGCCGACCGCGCCCTCAGTGGCCATGTTCCCGTCGTGCTTGCCGAGGATCGAGCGCACGTCGCTGACCGACCGGTTGCGGTTGTCGGTGAGGCACTCGACGATGATCGCCGCCCCGCCCGGGCCATAGCCTTCGTAGGTGACCTCTTCGTAGTTCACCCCCTCCAGCTCGCCCGTGCCCTTCTTGATCGCGCGCTGGATGGTGTCGGAGGGCATGTTGGAATCACGGGCCGCGGAGATCGCCACGCGCAGGCGCGCGTTGCCTTCCGGGTCGCCACCACCCAGCCGCGCGGCGACGGTGATCTCCTTGATCACCTTGGTGAAGAGCCTCCCCTTGGCAGCGCCGACCACGGCCTTGTAGCGCTTGATCTTCGTCCATCGATTGTGGCCGGACATGGCGCGCGATTTAGCCGAACCCGGGCAGGCTGGCTACCGCCCCGGGCTGCGCTCCAGGCCCCCCGGTGTTACAAGCGCCCCGAGCATGTCGTCCGCGCCTTCGAAGCAGCACCTCACCTCCCTCACCCTCGCCGAGCTCGAAGCGCTGCTCGGCAACCGCTCGCGCGCGGTGGCCGTCCTCCGCTGGCTTCACGCCGGCCCGCTCCACACGGCGCTGCCGGAGCGGCTCCCCAACGTGTCCACGGATGCGCTCCGGCGGCTGGGGGAGGCGTGCGAGCTCCCGCGTGCGCAGGTGCTCGAAGCGCACGCGAGCGAGGACGGGACCAGGAAGTTCCTGATCGAGCTCGACGGGGCCACGGTGGAGTCGGTGCTGATCCCGGCCCGCGGACGGAGCACCGTGTGCCTGTCCAGTCAGGCCGGCTGCACACGCCGCTGCGTGTTCTGCGCGACCGCCACGCTCGGGTTCAAGCGCCAGCTCACGGCCGGGGAGATCGTCGCGCAGTTCATGGTGGCGCGCGCCCATGCCCCGGCGGACGCGCCGGCGACCAACGTCGTGTTCATGGGGATGGGCGAGCCCATGGACAACCTGGACCAGGTGCTTCGCGCCGTGGAGGTGCTCACCCAGGGACCCGCCCCCCAGCTCGGGGCAGAGCAGGTCACGGTGTCGAGCTCGGGCGTCCTGCCCGGCATCAAGCGGTTCTTGCGCGAATCGAACGCCAGCCTCGCGCTCTCGCTCAACGCCAGCACCGACGCCCAGCGCGATGTGCTGATGCCGCAGAGCAAGAACTGGCCCATCCAGGCCCTGATGGACGCGCTGCGCGAGGACGCCCAGGCTCACCCACGCCGGGTGCACTTCATCGAGTACGTGCTGTTCGAGGGCGTCAACGACTCGGACGAGGACGCGGATCGGGTCGGCGCGCTGCTGTCCGGGATCAACGCGCGGGTGAACCTGATTCCGCACAATCCCGTGTCCAACAAGGACCTGCGGCCGCCTTCGCGGGAGCGGATCCTCGAATTCCAGAAGAAGCTGCGCGCCGCCGGCCCTCGAGCGCTGGTGCGCTGGCCGCGCGGACGCGAGATCGCCGCCGCATGCGGCCAGCTGGCGATGACCCGGCCTGCCTGACGTCCCTCTCGCCTACGCCGATGCGTGCGACGGGTTCGGCTCGGGCCAGACCGCGCGCTGCGGGGTGGCGATCTCGATGAGCTTCAGCTTCGCGAGCACGCGCATCACCTGCCACGTCGGATCGAGCTCCCAACGGCGCGCAGCGAAGTTCGGGCTCATCCCCCACTTGTGGTGGTTGTTCTGGAAGAGCTCTCCCATGCACAGCACGTCGACCGGCAGCGTGTTGCGCGACTTGTCGCCGTTGTCGAAGTTCGCGTAGCCGTACTTGTGACCGCACCAGTTCACGATCGCGCCGTGCACCGGGCCCATCAAGAAGTGGAACGGCAGCAGCAGGAACTGCCAGGGGCTGGTGGCGAAGGCGACGTAGAAGAGCGTGTACGCGGCGATCCACACGAGGCGCATCACCCACGACTGCCCCAGGGTGCGGTCGATGAGCTTCCACTCGGGATAACCGCCGAGGAACCGCGCCTCCGGCAGCCTTCGCTCGTAGGCGTAGTCGTCATAGCGATGCTTGGTCGACAGCATCATCCGCATCACGCCCTTGAAGTTGTGCGGCGAGTGCGGGTCGCGGTCGGTGTCGCTGAAGGCGTGGTGCTCGCGGTGCAGGATCGCGTAGCCGCGCGGCGACAGGTAGCTCGCGCCCTGGACCAGATACGTCAGCAGGTGGAGTGCCCGCTCGGTCTTCGGCCCCACCGTGTACATCCGATGGGCAGCGTACCGGTGCTGGAAGAAGCTCTGGAAGAAGACGCTCAGCACCCAATGCGCCACGAAGAAAAGGTAGACCATGGCGCCTTTAACCACCGGGCACGTCATGGCTATGTCATGGCTCGCCCGATGGGCGATTGACCGAGAAGTCAGTCTCCCTTCGAGCCGGCTTTCGCTCGCCGGCGCACCGGCACCGGCCCGGTGGTCGGCACGTCGCCCGGCTTCTCCGCTAGGGCGGGGGTACGCCGCTTCAGCCGCCTGGGCGGCAGCAGATCGGGCTGCCCCTGGATCTTCTGGGCGAGGAAGATGGCCGCGTCGAGCTTGTAGAAGTTGCGCGTCCGGTACCAGGCGAGTGCGGCCTCGTTGTTCTCGGCCACCTCGAGCACGAGGTGGGTGCAGCCGTGCGTCCGGGCCAGGTGCTGCAGCTGGTCGAGCATGAAGCTGCCCACGCCCTTCCCCTGGTAGTCCGGGTGGACGGCGAGCTCCTCCACGAAGAGCGGCCGCATGCCCCGCTTGTCGAACCAGCGGGGGTTCACCCAGCTGTCGTCGCCCGTGGGCTCGTAGGCACACTCCGAGTAGCCCACGATCTGGCCCTCTGCCTCGTACAGGAGCTGCTCGATCCCCTCGCTGTCGTAGATCTCGAAGAAGCGCTGCTTGGTGCGCGGGCGCTGGTACTCGACCGTCTCGCGGTTCACATCGCGGAAGACGAGCTTGAGGAACTCCCACGTGCGGTTCAGGTCCCGCCGATGGATCCGACGAACCCGGACCTCGACCGGCGTCTGGTCCTGCACGCGCGCCTTCGTGTCTCGACTCATAGGACGCTGAATAGCAGGCCCATCCGCACCCATCACTGCGAACCTACACCTGCTGTGGGTCGGCGCGGACCTCCCCGCCCGCTCGATCACTGGAAGCGGCCTGGACGATCCCTGGGCAGCCGGCTAGCGCCGCAGGAGTTGACGGGCTTCCATTGCGTACGGGCCGTTCGGCTCGAGCTCGAGGTATCGGCGGAGCTCGGCCTCGGCCTGCTGCGTCTGACCGGCGGTGAGGTAGACGCTCGCCAGCAGCATCAGCGCCCGGCCGTTCTTCGCCTCGAGCTCGAGTGCCTTCCTCGCCGCCTGCTCCGCCCCTTCGGTGTCTCCGAGATCGAACCGCGCGAGGCCAAGGTACACCCACGCCTGCGTCGACCGGGGCTCGCGCTGGGTGACACCGTCGAGGATCGCCGCTGCTTCGCGGAGGTTGCCTGCGTCGTACAAGGCGACGCCCTCGGCCAGGTTCGGGCGCGCCTCCACGGGGACCGGCTCAGGGCGGCGCTCGACCCCTGCCGGGACCTGAACCGCCTCCACCAGGGCGATCGCCGGCAGGACGTCTGGCGCGCCCGGTACCCTGGCGAGCTCGGGCGGCGCGGCGTTCAAGGTCTCAGGCGCATCCTGGACGACGGTCACCGGGGCGAGCGCCACCTTCACCCGCGTCGTGCGGGTCCACCACAGCGAACCGCCGACGGTGGAGAGGGACACCAGCACCGCGACGCCCAACCACCACCAGCCCGCCCGCGAGGCCTCGGCGCGCTGTGACTGCGCCTCCACCTTCTCGCGCGGCTCCGGCTGTTGCTCGGGCTCGGTGAAGAACCGATCTTCGAGCTCAATGTCCCCCTGTACGGAGGCGGTGAGGCTCACGCTCTCCTCGAGGACACCCTCCTGCGCGAACGCAGACAGCTCGGGAGCCTCGACCGCGGACGACAGACGAGGCTCGGGCTCCTCCACCACGGGCTGGATCCCGAACGCTTCGAGCTGCCGCTGCAGTGCCGGGTCGAGCGTATCCAGAAGCGGCGGAAGGACAGACGCCGGCGACAGCGACGACGGAGTCTGCGGCGGGACCAGCAATCCCATCGCGTGGAGTCGGGTGACCACCTCGAGCGCAGTCACCTCGTCCAGCGCGCACTCGACGATGACGGCGCGCACCGTCCGTCGACCATCGGAGAGGCGGACGATCTCGTTCACCTGGTCCGGCAACCGGTCGAGCTCCGCGACGAGCCGGGAGAAGTCGACCACGAGTACGCTCTCGAGCGGCACCGCGTCGTCGAGCACGAGCGTCCAGCGCTGGATCTGCTGATAGGTGCGTCCGCACAGGTCCTCGAGGCCGAAGGTCATGTTCGCCCGCGCGAGCGCCGGACCGAAGCCGACCGTGTATCCCCCCTTGCCCAGGAGCAGGAGACGCCGCAACGCCTCGCCACCTCGCGCGCCCTCGAAGGCGGCATCGATGACGCACCCCTCGCGGAAGCTCAGCCAGCCGCTGCCATCTGCGAGCTCGAGCCGGCCGGAACGAACGCCGGTCAGGATCGCCCGAAGCACCTGGGCAATCGGGAGCTCATCGGTGTTCGCCGGGAAGTTCGCATCCCACGAGCTGCGCCCGCTCATCAGCCGCGCGAGCGCCACCACGTCGTTGAGGAACACGGGCTTGGGCAGGTACTGGTCCGCGCCGGAGCCGCCGGCGAGCTCGCGATGCCACGACTCCGCCGTTCGCGAGAGCAGCACGACAGGAAGATCGGCGGTCCGCTGGTCGGCGCGGATCGTAGAGCAGAAGGAGAACCCGTCACTGCCGCGCAGGTCGGCCTCGGAGAAGACCATTCCAGGAAGCGGCCGGTCGGGGCCGATGAAGCAGAGGGCCTCCTCTGCCGTCTCCGCGGCGATGACGTCGAAGCCTTCGCGGGCGAGCCCCACCTCGAGCACCGAGCGGGTGCGCTCGTCGGGTTCGACGACCAACACGCTCTTCCGCTCGCGTCCGGCGTCGTCGGTGGCGGTGATGGCGCGGCGGCGCGTCGCATGGCCCGGGGATGCCGACGATGCCGAGACCGCACGAAGCGGCTCCGCCTCGAAGTGAACGACATTTGGATCGAGCTGGGGTGCTGCAGCCATACACGCCTCCCGTTTTCTCGGCCGCCGAGATTGTCGCACACCGGAGCAAGAATGTTGACTGCCCCGGACAAGAACCGGACACGGTGTGGAGCCTGCCTTAAGTTGCCCGCCCATGAAGCCGACCGGCCTCGTCGTGTGTCTGCTCCTTGCCTTTCCCCTCGCCGCGCGCGCTCAGGTGCCTCCCGAGCTCGAATCGAACCCCAACTGGTTCGGCGCATTCTCCGCTCCGGCGGTGCTCCCTTCGGGTGCAGCGTCCGCCTACGCGTACGCGGGCGCCCCGTCCGTGGGCATGGGTTACCGGCAGGGCCTGGGCGGGTTCCTCGAGTTGGAGGGACGGCTGGAGCTCGACTACTTCTCGCTGTCGCTGACGCCCCAGGGCTACGTCAAGCTCGTCGCGTTCGAGCGCGGTCGGCTGCAGCTCGCGCCGCTCGTCGGCGTGGGCGCGGTGTTGAACAGCGGTGCTTCGTACATCGACGAGGAGAACTACGCCTACTTCGGGATTCGTGTGATTCCCGGCGCGAACCTCTCGTATCGGATCACGGAGATTGCGGCGCTCGTCGGTGAGCTGCGCGTCCCCATCGACTGGTCTCTCGCGCCGTCCGGCGGGAACAGGGTCACCCCGCTCCTCGGAGGCGGCGCTGAGCTCTTCCTCGGCGACGACGTGACGGCGGGGATCGTGGGACAGCTCGGGGTCGACGTCATCAAGGAGCCGCTCGGCGTGGCGCAGGCGCGGCTGGGGTGGAGCATCCGGATCGGGCTCGGCTACCGCCTGTTCTGAACCGCGACTACTGCACCTTGACCATCTCCCGACGGAACTTGTCCGCGGAGAGGAAACCGGTGACTTTCGGGTCCTGTAGCACGGTCCCGTCGGAATCGATGAACAGGACGGTGGGGAGACCCTGCACGCCGTAGCGCTGGTACAGCGCCTCGATCGTCTCGTCCTCGTTGGTGCAGTCGACCTTCACGTTGGTGAAGCGCTGGGATTCGGCGATCACCGAGTCCTCGACGTAGGTCTTGTGGTCGAGCTCCTTGCAGGCCGCACACCACTCCGCGAAGAAGTCGATCATCACCGGCTTGCCTTCGGCCTTCGCCCGCGCGAGCGCCTGGTCGAACTGCGAGATGTTGCTGGTATCCGACGGCATGAAGTTGAGGTCCCAGGCGAACGTCGGCTTCTGCGGCGGCTGCATCCACCCCATCTCGACCCAGAGCTTGCCCGCTTCCGGCGCCCCCATGGCGGCGCCTCGAAGCACCAACGCCAGCACGACCGCGGTCACGCCCACCGACTTGAACGCGAAGGGCCGCGCGCCTTCCTTGAACGAGAGGTGCACGGCGCCCGCGAGGATTCCCACCGCGGTGAGCGCCGCGGCGATGTACGTCCCGGGGAGCTTCCCGACCTGGGCGGCGATCTCCGCGATGAGGGTGCGCAGCGGAACGAACGCGTCCTTCAGATACGAGAACGCCAGCGCCACGAGCGCGATCCCGAGCACGCTCTTCACCCACTCCATCCACACGCCGCTCTTCGGGAGCCGGACCGTGAAGACGCCGATGAGGAAGAAGGGAACGCCCACACCGAGCGCGTAGATGAAGAGGAGTCCACCGCCGAGCAGCGCGCTCTGCGACTTCGCCACGAACGCCAGCAGCCCCGTCAGGACCGGCCCGGTGCACGGCGCGGCGAGGAAGCCGGACACGCTCCCCATCAGGAACGCGCCGAGCACGCCGGACCCTCCGACCGAGTTCAGCCGCTGGGTCAGCCCCTGAGGCAGGGCGAGCTCGAACGCGCCGAACATCGACGAGGCCAGCACGAGGAGGAACACCGCCAGCGCGGTGACGAAGCGAGGATCTGCCAGCACCGAGCCGAAGAGGGCTCCCGTCTTGGCCGCCACCACACCCAGCACGCTGAAGACCAGGCCCATGCCCAGCACGTACGAGCTGGTCAGCGCGACGGCCTTCAGCCGACTCTCCGCGCGACGTGCCCCGAACACGCTGACCGTGATCGGGATCAACGGATACACGCACGGGGTCATGGCGGTGAGCAGGCCGCCCGCGAAGATCACCGCGGCGCCGATCAGGAAGCGACCGGACTCGAGAAAGCCCGCGGCGTCGAGCCCCGCGTCGGGGCCGGTGGGCAGGAAGGCGGGCACAACGGCCACGCCAAGTGCGGCCAACGCCGCCAGAATCAGGACCTTCTTCGTCATGGGCAGACCTGCGGGGGTTATAAACCGGATTCGGCCGGGAATTATGCGTAACGACCTCCCAGTCGTTCTGCATGCAGGCTGCCTTCGAGCAGGCAAGCAACCGGACCGAGTCTGTCCAATGGACCGTTCGAGGCCCCGAAAATGGGAACGGCCCGTTGCACGCTGGCGGGCAGAGTGGCGGACACGCCGTTGCTGACGCGTGACCGGAAGTGGTCTGGGAACGCCGTGCAGACCCTTCAGGACGAGCGGCTCAGGCTGGCGATCACCTCGGCGCGAA
>JBAWAM010000146.1:0-8231 GCA_049589315.1 Myxococcaceae bacterium | reverse complement strand
CCCTCATCCCTGCTCGCGCTGGCCGCCGCGTGCACCCTCGCAGCCGTGGGCTGCAAGAAGGACCCGGAGACAGGAAAAGCGGCCCAGACGCTCCAGGTCGGCGTGGTCACCGACGTCGGCGGTCGAGGCGACCAGTCCTTCAACGACTCCGCGCTTCGCGGCCTCGAGCTGTGGGCTGCCGGGAGGAAGTATCAGGGGAGCGGCTACGTCGCCGCTTCTGCCGAGGAGCTGAAGCAGTCTCTCGCGGCGGACCTCCAGGCCCACCAGCCCGCAATCGCGCCGCTGGGGATCAGCCCGCTGGTGCTCCAGAGCAAGGCCCAGGAGGACTATGAGCCGAACCTGCAGCTCCTGGCCGACCAGGGTGCGAAGCTGGTGATCGGCACCGGCTTCATGCTGGAGAACGCCATCGAGACCATCGCCCGGCGCAACCCGGGGACGAACTTCCTGCTCATCGACAGCTCCCTGCTCGATGCGGCCGGCACCCCCATCTCGCTGCCCAACGTGCGGACCGTCATCTTCCGGGAGGAGGAAGGCAGCTTCCTCGTGGGCGCGCTGGCGGGCCTGGTCTCGAAGACCGGCCGGATCGGCTTCGTCGGCGGGATGGAGATCCCGCTGATCAAGAAGTTCGAGGTCGGCTTCCGGGCCGGCGTCCAGACGACCCGCGCGGAGGCCACGCTGCTGTCGGCGTACACCGGCACCTTCGACAATGTCGCGCACGGGAAGCAGGTCGCTCAGGACCTGATCGCCAAGGGCGCCGACGTGGTCTTCCACGCCGCCGGGTCCGACGGACTCGGCGTTATCCAGGCGGTGAAGGAGGCGCGCGCCGCGGGCAAGCAGGTCTACGCGATCGGCGTCGACTCGGATCAGTCGCACGTCGCCCCCGATGCCGTGCTGACGTCCATGGTGAAGCGCGTGGACCTGGCCGTCTATGAGGCGACCCGCGATCTGGTAGCGAACCAGTTCAAGGCAGGCGACGTCGCGCTGGGCCTGAAGGAAGGGGGCGTCACGTTCGCCGACGTGCGGATCGACTTCGAGGGCAAGCAGGAGGCGCTGGCGAAGCTCGAGGCCCTCCGGAAGGACATCGTCGAGGGGCGCATCCGCGTGCCCGCGACGCAGGAACAGCTCGCCCGGTTCAAGGCTGCGCCCTGATCTCGCTTCGCAACATCTCGAAGCGTTTCGGTCGAACGGTCGCGCTGGACGACGTCTCGTTGGATCTCCGGCCCGGCGAGATCGTCGCGCTCGTCGGCGAGAACGGGGCCGGCAAGTCCAGCCTGATGAACGTGCTGTACGGCCTGTATCGCCCAGACGCGGGTGAGCTCCACGTCGCCGGAGAGCAGGTCTCCTTCCGCGGTCCGGCCGATGCGATCCGTCGCGGCATCGGCATGGTGCACCAGCACTTCATGCTCGTGCCGACCCTGACCGTCGCGGAGAACGTGGTGCTCGGCCGGGAGCCCCGTCGGAGAGGCCTGTTCGATCGCGCCACCGCCTGTGCGCAGGTCGAGGAGACCGCGCGGAGGTTCGGCTTCACCCTGGATCCCCGCGCGCGGATCGAGGACCTGTCGGTGGGCTCACAACAGAAAGTCGAGATCGTGAAGGCGCTCTACCGCGGCGCCCGGACCTTGATCCTCGACGAGCCGACCGCAGTGCTCACACCGCAGGAAGCGGACGAGCTGTTCGAGGTCGCGCGCCAGCTCGCTGACCAGGGGCACACCGTCGTCTTCATCAGTCACAAGCTGCGCGAGGTGTTGTCGGTCGCCCATCGGATCGCGGTGATGCGAGGCGGACGGAAGGTGGCCGAAGTCCGCGCTGCCGAGACCCGCCCGGAACAGCTCGCCGAGTTGATGGTCGGGGCAGATGCCGCGGCGCGCGCTCGCGAGCTGGAAGCGGGTCTCCACGAACCGGGCGCCATGCCCCGAGCGACACCTGAAGCTGCGCCCGTGGTCGACCTGGACCAGGTCCACGCGGTCCGCGCCGATGGAACGCCTGCCCTGCGCGGAGTCTCGCTGCGAATCGGGCAAGGGGAGATCGTCGGCATCGCCGGCGTGGACGGGAACGGACAGCGCGAGCTCGCCGAGGTGCTCACCGGGCTGCGCGCCCTCCAGGGCGGCACCCTTCGCATCCTCGGAGAGCACGTCGCAGGGAGCGGACGGCAGACCTCGCCGCAGGACCTGCGCAGCCGGGGCGTCGGGCACATCCCGGAAGACCGGCTGCTGCGCGCGGTCGTGGGATCGATGAGCGTGGAGGAGAACCTGGCGCTCGGTCGGCACACGCGTCCACCCTGGGCGCGCGGTCCGTTCATCGACTTCCGTGGGCGGCGCGCCGAGGCGACGCGGTTGCTCGACGCGTTCGACGTCCGACCGCGGGATCCCGACGCGAGGCTCCAGGCGCTCTCGGGGGGGAACCAGCAGAAGGTCGTGGTCGCGCGCGAGCTCGACGCCGCGCCCAGGCTGCTCGTCGTGGTTCAGCCGACGCGCGGGCTGGATCTGGCGGCCGTGGCCCAGGTACACGACGGGCTTCGCGAGGCCCGCCGGCGCGGCGCCGCGGTGCTGCTCGTCTCGCTCGATCTCGCGGAGGTCCTGGCGTTGGCAGATCGGCTCTACGTCCTCTATGACGGCCGGATCACCGGCGAGCTGACGCGGGGGCAGTTCGACGAGCGGCGCATCGGGCGGATGATGCTGGGCGCCTCGCATGTATCGGGAGACAGCGCGGAGGTGGCGCATGGTTAGGCGCGCGCTCCCTTCGATCCTTTCGGTGGTGACCTCGCTGGTGGTGTGCTTCATCGCGATCGCGATCACCCGCGGAGACCTCGCAGTCGCGGTGGACGCCTACAGGGAGATGTTCCTCGGCGGCATCGGGAACCTCCGGGCCTGGGGTGAGTCCACCTCCAAGGCCGCTCTGCTGGTCCTGACCGGCCTCTCCGTGGCCGTCGGCTTCTCGGTCGGCCTCTTCAACATCGGCGCGCAGGGGCAGATGCTCGTGGGAGCCATCGTCGCTGCGGTGATCGGCGCTCAGCTCGCCCTACCCTTCGGCCTCCATCCGTTGGTGTGCCTGCTGGGTGCGGCGGTGGGCGGCGCGCTGTGGGGGCTCATCCCGGCAGTGCTCAAGCTGCGTCGCGGCGTCCACGAGGTGATCTCCACGATCATGCTCAACTGGATCGCGGTGAGCCTGATCGAGAACTGGCTCGTCATCGGCCCGCTGAAGGCGCCCACCACCGGGACCGTGTCCATGTCGGGGACCGCCGAGATCCTCGCCACCGCGCGGCTCCCCCGACTCCTCGGCGATATGTCCCGACTTCATGCCGGATTCCTCATCGCCCTCGTCCTCGCGGTGGGGGTCTGGCTCTGGCTGGGTCGAACCACCCGAGGCTATGAGACCCGCGCAGTCGGTCTTGGCCCGGAGGCGGCGCGTACCGCGGGCGTTCCGGTGACGCGGCGGGTCTACCAGGCCATGGCGCTCTCTGGCGCGCTGGCCGGGCTCGCGGGCGCGGTGCTCGTCCTGGGGACCGAATACAAGTTCCCGGCGACCCTGGGCGGACAGTACGGCTTCGACGGGATCGCCATCGCCCTCATCGGCCAGAACCATCCGCTCGGCGTGTGCGCGTCCGCGCTGCTGTTCGGCGTGCTGCGCGCGGGTGGAACCCGGATGCAGCTGCTGGGCGTGCACAAGAGCTTCCCCGAACTCATCCAGGGACTCGCCCTGCTCTTCGTCGCCGGAAGGCTGATCTGGGAGCGCGCGCTTCAATGGCGCGACCGCCGGCGCGAAGCGGCCGCGCTCGAGGTGTCCCGTGGTTGAGCTCGTGGAGGCGCTCCTCTATTCCACCCTCGAGTTCGCGCCCGCGCTCGTGTTCGGCGCGCTGGGGGCAATGCTCTCGGAGCGCGCGGGCGTGGTGAACGTCGGCGTCGAGGGGATGATGCGGGTGGGCGCATTCTTCGCGGCCGCCGCGGCGATCTCGATGCCCACGCCGATCGGCGTGTTGGTCGGAATGGCCGCCGGCGCGGGGCTCGCGGCGATCCACGGATGGCTGTGCGTGCGGTGGCAGTCCGATCAGGTCGTCTCCGGTTTGGCGCTCAACCTCGTCGCGCTCGCCGGGATCACCTTCCTTCTCGAATCGCTCTTCGGACCGAGCGCCAGTCCGCCGATCCAGCAGCTCTCGCGGTGGCCGCTGCCGCTCGTCGGCGACCTGCCGATGCTGCGCGCCCTCTCCGGCCACACCGCGCTGACGTGGCTCGCCCTGGTCGCCGCGCTCGCGTTCCATCTGGTGCTGTGGCGCACTCCGCTCGGGCTTCGCATCCGCGCGGTCGGTGAGAACCCGCACGCCGCGGCGACGCTGGGGATCTCCATTCATGCCCTGAGGATGACGTGCGTGATCGGAGGCGGTGCGCTGGCCGGCCTCGGCGGCGCAGCGCTCTCGACCGCGACCCTCGACCGCTTCGAGCACAACATGCCCGCGGGCCTCGGCTTCATGGCCGTCGCCGCCATGGTGTTCGGACGCTGGACTCCACTGGGCGCGCTGGGCGCCGCCGCGTTCTTCGCGCTCGGAAACGCGTTTCGAATCGGGCTCGCGTCCTCTGCCCCCGGCCTCCTCGAGGTCGTTCCACAAGGCGTGCTGCTCGCGCTTCCATATCTGCTCACGCTGATTCTGCTCGCCGCGCAAGGGAAGCGCAGCCATGCGCCCGGCGCGCTGGGCACCCCCTGGCACCCCGAATCACGCTGAGAAACGACGCGGATTGAACGGAAGCGTCGATTTTGAACTAAGAAGCCCCCCATTTCGGGGCGAGGCACAGTAGGCGTCAGCCTGATTGCTGACGCATCGCGCCCCGGGGGGAGTTCGCATGTTCATAGTCCGGTCGTCTCCATGGCTGCTCACTTCATTCGTTTTCCTTGCCGCCTGCGCTGATCAGGAGCGCTTCTCGGCCGAAATCGCCCAGCCGATGCCGGCGGCGGTCGTCCGTGGAGAGGTGACAATCATCGCGGATGTCACCAGCACGGTGGCCAGCGTCAAAGAGGTCGCCAGCGTCGACTTCAGCGTCGACGGGACCGTCATCGGCACGGTGACCGAGAGCACGGATTCCCCGACCCCGAACACGAAGGAGTTCGTGTTCAAGTGGGACAGCAAGGCCGTCCAGGACGGTGAGCATTTCCTCAGCGTGCGCGCGTTCGACGCCGCCGGTGCGACCCTCTCCAAACCTTCGCTCACCGTGACGGTCGTCGTCCGCAACAAGGGCAATCAGCCCAACACGCAGGACCCGCTGCCTCCGACGGTGGTCATCACCCGGCCCGCGGACAACACCCGCTTGAACCAGGGCGACACCGTCAACATCGAAGTGACCGCCGCGGTGAACAGCAAGTCCACCAACCGGACGATCAAGCGGGTTGAATTCCTGATCGATGGTGCCCTGGCGCACTCGGCTACGACGGCGCCGTACGCGCATGCGTGGTCGACGGCCGGCGCCCCGAGCGGTGCGCACTCGATCGTGGTGAAGGCAGTGGACTCGGCGGACAAGACCGCCGAGGCCTCCATCACGTTGAATGTCGACGTCGTCGCACAGGCCGGAGACCCGACGGTCAGCCTCACCGAACCCGCGAACAACTCCACCTATTCTCAGGGCGACGTGGTCACCCTTCGCGCGACCGCCGAGGCGAGCGAATCCCGCGCGATCACCCAGGTGGCGTTCTACGCCAACAACGGCCTCATCGCCGTCGACAGCACGCCGCCGTTCGAGGCGGACTGGAACACCCTGAACGCGGTCGCCGGCACGAACATCCTGAAGGCGGTGGCATTGGATGATACCAACCGCACCGGCGAGGCCAGCGTCTCGGTCACGGTGAACGGGGCGGCAGACAGCCAGGCCCCGGCCATCACGAACTTCGCCACGACCCCTGCCGGTGGGGCGGCGGTGGGGGCGCCGGTGCAAGTCACCGCGACCGTGACCGACAACGTGGGCGTCGCCTCCGTGTCGCTGTACGACGGTGCCACGAAGCTGGGAGACCTCACCGGGAACGGGTCGAACTACTCCATGACCTGGACTCCGACGGCGCCCGCTACCTACAGCCTGCATGTGAAGGCGAGCGACGCGGCGAACAATGTCGGCTCGAGCCAGGCGAGCTCGTTCACCGTGTCCGGCATGCCCTGGAAGTCGCCAACAAGGTTCCCGTTCGGGGAGGTCACCAACAACTTCGGCGGCAATCCGGGCAAGCTGCAGTTCTTCATGTACGTGCCGGCGGATCTTCCGCCGAACGCGCCGGTCGTCGTGGCGCTCCATGGCTGCACGCAAACCGCGCAGACCTACATGAGCACCTCGGGCTGGAACACCCTGGCGGACAAGTACAAGTTCTACGTCATCTATCCCCAGCAGCGATCGAAGGCGCTCACCAAACCTACGGACGCCGACAAGACCGGCAACCCGTACAAGTGCTTCAACTGGGCTGGTTACTACGGCTACAACTTCGACCGCGGCCAGGGGGAAAACCAGTCGATCATCGACATGATCGACTACGTGAAGAACCAGCCGGGTTACTCCGTCGATCCGAAGCGCGTCTTCATCACCGGCCTCTCTGCGGGCGGCGGGATGGCCGCCGCGATGCTGGCGTTCTGGCCAGACGTCTTCGCCGGCGGATCCGTGAACTCTGGTCCCCCGGTCAAGTGCGCGAACATCGGCAGTCCGGGAGCGCAGGTGGAGCAGAACGCCTATGCCTGCATGGGCATCACTTCCAGCTTCGGGCCGCGGCCGCCCGGAGCCGGAGAGCAGTGCGCAAGCGGTACCGCTTGCATGGCGAACACAGTCAAGAAGACGCCGCAGGAATGGGGTGATCTGGTCCGCGCCACCGGTCCCCAGGGCTTCTCCGGTCCCTGGCCGCGCTTGATGGTCTGGAACGGCACCAGCGACGAGCTCGTCGACGACGCCAACATGGACGAGCTCGTTGAGCAGTGGACCAATGTCCATGGCATCGACCAGACCCCGGACAACAGCAGCAACGTCCTCAAGCCCGGCAACACCAAACACACGTACAAGGAGTACCAGAAGGCGGGAGACCCGACCCCGATCGTGGCGACCGTCTCCCTCTCCGGCATGCGCCATGGCATCGCGGTGGATCCGCAGAACAAGGCGGATGACGGCGGTGGCGGAGCGGGCGGCTACTCCTGGGACATGGGCATCTACTCCAGCTACTACGCGGCGAAGTTCTGGGGCATCACGGGCGGCGGCACGACCCCGGGCGCGCCGGTCGTGAACATCACCGCACCTTCCGACAAGCAGCTGGTGCAGCAGACGGTGACCGTGACCGCCGACGTCTCGGACCCGTCCGGGACGATCTCGAGCGTCGCCTTCTTCCTCGACAACGCGGCCACCCCGTTCGCCACGGACAACACTGCGCCGTTCTCGGTCCAGTGGAACAGCGATCCTGTGTCCGAAGGGGCCCACACGCTGAAGGTCGTGGCCACGAATGCAGCTGGCTTGAGCGGAACCGATACGGTCAACGTGTTCGTGCGTACTCAGCCTGCGACCACCTGCTACACGGCGACGAACACGGAGCACGCCGCTGCCGGGCGCGCACACCCCGGCTCGGGACTTACCGCGCTCTACTACTACGCGACGGGCTCGGAAGAACTCCTGTATTTTGGCAGCCAGACCACCTCGCTCAATGAGACGAGCCCCGGCCACTTCGAGAAGGTAGCGAGCTGCCCGTAGCCGCGGACGGCCTCGAGAGCGACAACCCTGGCCCCGACCGCCTCTGATGCGGTTCGGGGCCTCGCTTTTCTGGAGGCGCGTGCCTCGCAGGCCTCCTCCGCCTCAGCACACAGGCTCAACGACGCTCTTTATCGGCCGCGCCGAAACGCTCCGCGCGAGCACGATTTTTCTTCCCGTCGAAGCTTCCTCCATCGACTCACTCAGGAATGAAAGCCGCCAGGCCCAATCCAGCGCCCATCAAGCTGCGTCATTGGCTCGCCCTGGGCGTGCTGACCCTGATCGCAACAGGTGTTCTGCGTCTGGTCTTCTTCGTCCCTGCCGCTTTGAGTGAAGACCCGAATCTTGAATGGGTCGAAGTGGGCTCGCTCGGGGTGAAATTCCTCGCACCCAGACTACCTACCGACGTTTTCGAACCCGGGCAGGTCAACACCCCGGACGGAGTCTCTCTCGTCGTGCGCCAAATGCAGCGTTTCGGCCCGTGGGTCATTCGGCTCGAGCGGCTGCCGTCACGCTCTGCGCTCGTCCGCGAAGGGGACCTGAAGG
>JBAWAM010000145.1:0-3296 GCA_049589315.1 Myxococcaceae bacterium | reverse complement strand
ACGCAGCGGCGCAGGCGTGGCTCGCGGTCACCGGCGGACAGGATCTGGCTGCGCAGGCATACCTCTCGGGCGGGGCGCCCTTCACCGCCCGGGTCGACTCCGCCGACGGCTGGTACGAGAAGGGCGTCGGTGAGACCTCCTCGCAGCGACACGCCGAGGCGGCCATCGCCTACCGCGTGGCGCTGAGCCGGAACGAGGGGATGGTCAACGCGTGGAACAACCTCGGGTGGTCCCTGCTCTCACTGGGCTTCCTGGACGAAGCGGAACCCGCGTTCGAGAGAGCGCTGACGCTGGACCCCGACTTCGAACTTGCCCGGAACAATCTCGCAGAGACGAGAGCTCGGAACGCCCGGGCAGCGCCGTGAACCGGGTGGAGCGCTCGCAAATACGGCTCAGGTACGCAGTCCGACCGGGCAGCCCACGCCAGTGCCGCCGACCCCGCAGTAGCCCTCGGGGTTCTTGGAGAGGTACTGCTGGTGGTAGTCCTCGGCGTAATAGAAGGTGGGCGCGTCGCGGATCTCGGTGGTGACCTCACCGTACCCTGCCCGCTGCAGCGCGCGCTGGTAGGCTTCACGCGAAGCCTCCGCGGCCCGGCGCTGCGCGTCATCGAAGGCGTAGATCGCCGAACGGTACTGGGTCCCTACGTCGTTCCCCTGGCGCATGCCCTGGGTCGGGTCGTGGTTCTCCCAGAACACCTGCAGGAGCTGCTCGTAGCTCACCCGCGCCGGATCGAAGACCACCCGCACCACCTCGGTGTGTCCGGTCAGGCCGGTGCACACCTCGCGGTAGTTCGGGTTGGGGGTGTGGCCGCCGGCATAGCCGACCGAGGTGCTGTACACGCCGGGCAACTGCCAGAACTTCCGCTCGACGCCCCAGAAGCAGCCCATCCCGAAGACCGCCACCTCGTGGCCCGGCGGAATCTCCTTCAGCGATGTCCCGAGCACGTCGTGCTTCTCGGGCACCGGCATCGCTTCGGCGCGCCCGGGGAGCGCCTCCTCCTTCGCCGGCATCTTCGTCTTCACGGAATCGACGAACCACATGGCGTCATCCTCCCTGGGCATCTCATAACGCGGGACGCCGCCCAACACATGCGCCGCGTGGGCAAGCGACTTGTACCGCAAGCCCGGCCCGTGCGCCGATTCTCCGGCACAGCATGGGTGGCGGGGCCCGTCAGCCCACGTCACTCATCGCGTCGACCTGCGCCTGGACCCGTTCGAAGCCCCCCACCAGCGCCGGGGACCCTCCGCCGAGGCCGCGCTCCCGCATCAGCGCCTCGAGCCGTTGGGCACGCTGGTCGGGTGCGGGGTGGCTGGCGAAGAACTGGAAGAGCGCCGAACGGTCCTGCTCGCCGTGCGCGAGGGTGCGGAGGGCCGAGCTCATGGCGGTCGGGGTGTAGCCGGTCTGCGCCAGGAGGTTGAGCCCCATCGAGTCCGCGGCCTGCTCCTCCTCCCGGGAGAACGAGGCGAGGTATCCCTGGGCGGCGATCTCACTGGAGATCTGGTCCAGCATCTCCGGGTTGCGCCCCAGCGCGAGCTCCCGGAGCGTCGGCACCCCGTACTGGGACTCGGCGTGGTCGCGCAGATGACCCTGGGCGCCGTGGGCGATCTCGTGGGTGAGCACCGCCGCGAGCTCGGCCTCGCTGGTCACCGCCTCGAGGAGCGCCGACGTCACGAACACCTGCCCGCCCGGCAGCGAGAACGCGTTGATCCGCCGAGGGTCGTTCAGGATGGTGAAGGTGTATTCGAACTGCTGCTGCTCGGCGGGGAGGGAGGACACGAGTTGCTTGCCGACAGCATTGACGTACTGCTGGGCCAGGGGCGCATCCACCACCCCCAGCTTCTGGGTCACCTGCTCCGCCAGCCGGCTCCCGAGCTGCTGGAGCTCCTGGTTCGAGAGCGTCGCCGGGACCTCCTGCTCCGTCGGCTCCGGGCGCTCCCGGGTGCCCGCGCACCCCAGCAGCCCGGCCACTGCAAGACCTCCGACCAGCAGCCCTGTCCTCATACTGTCCTCCGTCTCAGCGGTCGCACCCGTGACGCTGCACACGCGCCGGGCGTTTCAGGGCTGGGCGACGGGGGAACGTCGTTGCGGTGGCAGGGGGTGCATGTTAGGAGGACGCGCCCTTTACGGCTGGGCGCTGGTCTTGCAGCCCCACCCCCAGAAGGATCGAGATTCGACATGGAAATCCGCGCGGACGAAATCAGCAGGATCATCCGGGACCAGATCAAGGACTACGGCAAGAAGGTCGCCGTGGCCGAGACCGGCACCGTGCTCTCGGTCGGTGACGGTATTGCCCGCGTGTACGGCCTGGACGGCGCGCAGGCAGGCGAGCTCGTCGAGTTCCCGAGCGGCGTTCGTGGCCTGGTGCTCAACCTCGAAGAGGACAACGTCGGCATCGCCGTCATGGGCGAGTTCCGCGACATCCGCGAAGGTGACACCGTCAAGCGGACCGCTCAGATCGCCTCCGTGCCGGTGGGCAAGGGCCTGCTCGGTCGCGTGGTGGACGCGCTCGGCGAGCCCATCGACGGCAAGGGCCCCATCGAGGCCACCGAGTTCCGCAAGCTCGAGGTCAAGGCGCCCGGCATCGTGAAGCGCAAGTCCGTGCACGAGCCCATGCAGACCGGCATCAAGGCGCTGGACGCGCTCGTGCCGATCGGCCGTGGCCAGCGCGAGCTGATCATCGGCGACCGCCAGACCGGCAAGACCGCCATCGCCCTCGACGCGATCATCGCCCAGAAGGGCCTGAACGTGTTCTGCGTCTACGTCGCCGTCGGCCAGAAGCAGTCGACCGTGGCGCAGGTGGTGGACAAGCTCCGCTCGCACGGCGCGCTCGACTACACCATCGTCGTCGCCGCCAGCGCGTCGGACCCCGCGCCGATGCAGTACTTCGCTCCCTACGCCGGCTGCGCCATGGGCGAGTACTTCCGCGACAACAAGATGCACGCGCTGATCGTGTACGACGACCTCTCCAAGCAGGCCGTGGCGTACCGCCAGCTCTCGCTGCTCCTCCGCCGCCCGCCGGGCCGCGAGGCGTACCCGGGCGACGTGTTCTACGTCCACTCGCGCCTGCTGGAGCGCGCCGCCAAGCTGTCCGACGACGAGGGCGCCGGTTCGCTCACCGCGCTCCCCATCATCGAGACCCAGGCCGGTGACGTGTCCGCGTACATCCCGACCAACGTGATCTCCATCACCGACGGTCAGATCTTCCTCGAGACGGACCTCTTCTTCGCCGGCGTCCGCCCGGCGATCAACGTCGGCCTCTCGGTGTCGCGCGTCGGTTCGGCCGCGCAGATCAAGGC
>JBAWAM010000144.1:0-3278 GCA_049589315.1 Myxococcaceae bacterium | reverse complement strand
AGGGAGCAGGCCGAGGCCGACGCAGCAAAGGTCGCCTGGGAAAAGGATAAGACCGCTCTGGCGAAGAAGACCTTCGACGCCCGCGCCAGCCCCTACGTGGAGTGAGTCATGTCGTCGAGTGCGTTCGCGTTGATTGCCCTGCAGCTCCTCCAGGCTTCTCCCGAGCAGCAGGCGCTGCAGCGCACGGCCGCGGTCGAAGAGGCGCGGCTGGCCGAGGCGCCAGATGACACGGAGGCGATGTATCGGCTGGGTCTGGCCTGGCTCTCGCTCGATCAGCCGAAGAAGGCCGTCAAGCCGCTGCGCGCGCTGGTAGCGGAGGATCCGGAGTCGCTCGACGGAAAGCTGCTGCTGGCCCGCGCCCTACGGCTGGGGGGCGATGCGCAGGAGGCAAGGACGACCCTGGACGCGGCGATCACCGCGTTCCCGGAGGACCCGTCGCTCCGGGCCGAGCGAGGGCTGCTGGCGCGCCTGCTCGGGGAGACGGACATCGCGATCGCGCAGTTCCGCAAGGCGGTGGAGCTGTCTCCGTCGGACGCCGAGCTGCGCTTCAACCTCGGCGAGGCGTACCAGAAGAAGAGCGAGACCGACGCAGCCATCGCCCAGTACCGGAAGGCGCTCGAGCTGGACAAGGCGCTCAACGTCGCGCGGGTGAACCTGGGCAAGGCGCTCGCTGAGAAGAAGCTCTTCGGCGAGGCGAAGGAGATCCTGCGCGAGGCGACCCGCGCGGCGCTCGGCGATGCGGAGGCGCATTACAACCTCGGCGTGCTGCTGATGCGCGAGGGCAACGTGTCGGCCGCGATCGCCGAGTACGAGCGCGCGCTGGCGGTGGATCCGAAGCACGCGCTGGCCCACAACAACCTGGGCGTGGCGTTCGACGGGATGGCCGAGCACAAGAAGGCCATGGCCAGCTTCCAGAAGGCCATCCAGCACGCGCCAGACTACGCGGAGGCGCACTTCAACCTTGGGCTCTCGTACTTCCGGGTTGGCAACAACCAGCGGGCGACGAAGCACTTCGAGAAGGCGCTGGAGCTCGAGCCGCGCGCTTCGGGTCCGTACGTGAAGCTGGGTGACCTGTATTTGCAGCAGGGCAAGAAGGACCGCGCGGTCGAGGCGTTCAAGAAGGCGGTGGAGTCGACGAAGGAGGACAGGTTCCTCAACATCGACGCCTACCGCGGACTGGCCCTGTCGTACCTGGCGCTCGGCAAGGTGGAGGACGCGGTCAAGACGCTGGAGACCGCGGTGAAGGAGGTCCCGGAAAGCGCGCCGGCGCATGCCGCGCTCGCGCAGGCGTACCTCGCGCAGGGCAATTTCGACGGGGCGATCGCCGAGTACCAGAAGCGACTCGAGCTGGAGCCCGGCATCGAGGCCCGCCTGGAGCTGGCTGCGACCTACGCACGCAAGCGGGTCGCGGCGAAGGCAGAGCCGCTCTATCAGGAGGTGCTGAAGGAGGCGCCGGACCACTTCTCCGCGCTGATGGGCCTGTCCGACCTGTACCTCGCGATGGGGAACTACGATGGCGCGCAGAAGGTGCTCGAACAGGCGAAGAAGGTCGCGCCCGCCGACGCCAGCGCGCAGGCAAGGCTCGGAATCCTCCACTCACGCCGCGGCCGGCCGGACCTGGCGATCAGCGAGCTGGAGGCGGTGGTCGAGCGAGACCCGGCGCAGCTCGAAGCGCGCGCCGAGCTCGGGTTCATCTATTTCCGCGGCGGCGACGTGGACAAGTCTGTGAAGGCCCTGGGCGAGCTGCTCGAGGACGAGCCGCGCCACCCGCTCGCCCTGCTCTACCTGGGCCACGCGCTGTTCCAGAAGGGCCAGACGAAGCAGGCGGAGAAGTCGTTCCAGGCGTCGGCGAAGCTGGACCCGAACTTCGGCGAGCCGCACTTCGCGCTGGGTCAGCTCTACGAGCACCAGAAGAAGTTCGACGAGGCGAAGAAAGAGTACGAGCTCGCGGCCTCGCTGCAGAAGGACCACCCCGATGCGGCGAAGGCCGCGAAGCGGATGGAGCAGCAGCTCGGCGGTGCCGCGGCCAGAGAAAGCCGGTAAACTTGAGACCGAAACCAGGCAGTTGACCGACCCTGGAGAGCTGCTCGGCGTTGGCGTCCCAGACCATCTCGCCGCGCGCGAATGGAAGGATGTGGCCTCGAGCCACGAGCCAGACCGAGACCGGCGTACCCGGGTGGAAGCTAATCCGCTGGACCGGTTGGCTGGGTCGGGAAGCCCTCGAGGGACCCGAGCTCGTATTTGTCGCGCGCGAGCGTCCTTGGACTCTGGAGATAGAGGGCGAGGAGCTCGCCCAGCGCCCGCAGCGAATCGCGGTGCGTTCTCTCGTAGCCGTGTGACGCGTCCGCGCCGAAGCACGCCAGCGCCGTCCGGATGTCATTTCCCGCTTCGAGCGCGCTGGCTGCGTCGCACCGGTAGTAGCGAAACACGTCGCGCGTGTGCGGAATCTCGTAATCCCTGCACAGGTCAAGGAGCTTGTGGGTCAGATGCCAGTCGAACGGCCCGGTCGAGTCCATCATGGCCAGGGTCACGCCGTGTTCGCCCGAGTTCTGCCCGGGCGCAGGGATCGCGTTGTCGATGCTGACCATCGCGGTCACGTCGCCGTGAAGGACCGCCGATGCCCCCGATCCGACCTCCTCCGAAATGGTCAGGAGGAGGTGTGCGTCCACCGGAAGAAGGACCTGGCTGTCCACGACCGCCTTCGCCACCCCGAGCAGTACTGCCACGCCCGCCTTGTCATCCAGGTGGCGCGAATTGATGTACCCAGCGGGGGTGACCTCCGGCTGCGGATCAATCGCGATGATGTCTCCGACGTTGAACCCGAGTGCGGCCAGGTCCTCACGAGTCGCGCTGCGCTCGTCGACCCGGAGCTCGACCTGGGACCAGCCCACCGGCTGAGTGTCGACCTCCTCGTTGAACGTATGCCCCGACGCCTTCAGCGGGAGGATCGTCCCGCGGCGGGCCCCCTGGTCGGTGAACACCGTGCAGCGTGCGCCCTCCGCGAAGCGCGCCGACCAGGTGCCGATGGGCACCACCTCTAGCCGCCCATTGGGCTTGAGGTTCTTCACCATGGCACCGAGGGTGTCGAGATGCGCGACCAGTGCACGCGCGGGACGGTGCACGCTCCCGGCCAGGGTGGCGCGCATCGCTCCTCGGCGCGTGATCTCGAACGGCACGCCGAGCTCGGTGAACTTCTCCCCGGCGAAGTGGACGATCTGGTCCGTGAAGCCGGTGGGGCTCGGAATCGCCAGCAGCTCCAGCAGGAGCTGTTCGACCCA
>JBAWAM010000143.1:0-1641 GCA_049589315.1 Myxococcaceae bacterium | reverse complement strand
CATCCTGCTGTGGGCCACCCTCGCCGCGGCGGTGGTGGTGCTCGGGCTGCTGACGCTGCGGATGGCAAGGCGCGAGCCGGAGTGAGATTGCCGAATGCGGGGGCCTCCGCAACCGGGGCGCCTGCCGCACGGCTGGTCGCTCGCGCTGGAGAGGGGAGACGGGCACCCGGCGGGGACGCGCCGGGAGTGCACGCGGCTCCTCGAGCCTTTGAGTTGCCATGTTCGTACGCCAACTGCTGTTGTGGACCTCGCTCCTCGCCGCCGGCCCGGTGCTCGCCGCGCCGCTCGCTTTCGACAGTGTCGACCTGCCCGAGGTGCTCTTCTCCGACCCCGACGCGCTGATCTCCGCGCGGGCCGAGGCCCGCTCAGGGGGGACGCTCAGCCCAGCCCTGCACCTGCTGCACTCCCGCTCCGAGGCCGCGCTCGCCGTGGGCCCCTTCACCGTGACGGACAAGCCCCAGCTCGCGCCGAGCGGCGACCTGCACGACTACATGAGCCTCGGCCGCTACTGGTGGCCCGACCCGACGAAGCCGGACGGCCTGCCCTACGTCGAGCTGGATGGACGCATCAACCCGGAGACCGGGACCATCACCGACAAGGCGGAGCTGCAGGCGCTGCTGCCTGCGGTCTCCACGCTGGCGCACGCGTACTTGGTCTTCGGGGACGAGCGCTACGCCGAGCACGCCGCCCGCCTCCTGCGCACCTGGTTCCTCGACCCGGCCACGCGCATGAACCCGAACCTCGAGTACTCGCAGCTCCACAAGGGGCACGTGGAGCTGGGTGGCTCGGGCATCATCGACAGCCGCGACTTCGCCATGCTCCCGGAGGCGGTGGGCCTGCTGAAGGGGTCGCCCGCGTGGAGCGCGGAGGACGACGCGGCGCTGCGCCAGTGGTTCACGCAGTACCTGGACTGGATGCTGAACACCGAGGGTGGGCGCGCGGAGGAGGCGCTCACGAACAACCACAGGACCTGGTACTGGTACCAGGCGGTTCCCCTCCTGCTCTACACCGGCCAGGCGCAGCGCGCGGATGACGTCTTCCGCAACGTGCTCCTGCCGAGCCTGGCGGAGCAGATCGAGCCCGACGGCAGCCAGCCCCAGGAGCTCTCGCGGACCAAGGGCTTCTCCTACAGCATCTTCAACCTCATGGCCTGGAGCCGCCTCGCGCACCTCGCGAAGGCGCGTGGTGTGGACCTCTGGCACCACGAGCTCCCGGACGGGCGCGGCAGCCTCCGCAGGGCGTTCACGTATCTCCTCCCGTACCTGCGCGGCGAGCGGGCGGTGACCGATAACCCCGTCGTCCCCGAGCGCCCCTACGACCTCGCACGCCTGCTCCACCGCGCGGCGCCGGAGCTCGGCGAGCCGGGCTGGAGCGAGCTGGCACGGAGCATCATGGGCGCGCGGAGCGACGAGCTCGAGCTCGACCTCATCCTCGCCCCTGCCACCCGCTGACGGACACACTCACCATGCGGCGTGCCGAGCGTCTTCAGGCCCGCCTCTCGCATCGCGGCGCTTTACGTGTTTTTTGGCGCCCGCAGTCAAAACAACGAACGCGGGCGCTGTCGGCGTGCCGTGCTCCCGAAGCCCGGGAGCCGGCGACCGGAACGCGTGGTGCGCGCCAGACCGGCCCCGCAGGAGACCC
>JBAWAM010000142.1:0-7146 GCA_049589315.1 Myxococcaceae bacterium | reverse complement strand
GTGGCGACGAGTTCGAGGAACGCCTCCACTTCGCGGCGTTCGAAACCGCGGAACGCGTTGGCAAAGCGCTTCTGGCGGATGTCCAGGGGCGTGATCTTCATGGGGCGAGTATAGAGGAGAACTACGGCTCTTCCAGGAAGCGGGCCCCCAGCTCGCGTGCTCGGCGAGTGGCGACCTCGACCGCGTTCATGAGCGTGGTGCGGAGCCCGCCTGCTTCGAGGGTATGCAGCCCGGCGATCGCCGTGCCGCCCGGCGAGGTCACCTGGTCCTTGAGCTGTCCCGGGTGGGCGTTGGTCTGGATGAGCAGCTCCGCGCTTCCCAGCAACGTCTGCGCGGCGAGCTTGAGCGCGGTGTAGCGGGGCAGTCCGACCTTCACCCCGGCATCCGCGAGCGCTTCGATGATCAGGAAGATGTACGCCGGACCGCTCCCCGAGAGGCCGGTGACCGCGTCGAGCAGGTTCTCCTCGACCGTGACCGTGATCCCCACGGCGTCGAAGACCGAGGTCGCGACGTCGAGATCCTCCTGGGTCGCGTGAGATCCCGCGGCGATCGCGCAGGCACCCTTGCCCACGAGCGCGGGCGTGTTCGGCATCGAGCGGACGACGCGGGCAGCGGCGCCGAGCTTCCGCTCCAGGGCTTCGATCGGCACGCCGGCGGCGACCGAGATGATCAGCTTCGTCGGATCGACTGCGGGCGCGATCTGCGCAGCGAGGCGACCCATGACCTGCGGTTTCACGCAGAGCATCACCACGTCTGCCTCGCGGCAGGCCGCGACGTTGTCGGTGCCCGCGCGGATGCCCCAGGTCTCCTGGAGCTGCCGGGCCCGCTCTGCGCGCCGCGTGGTGGCGAGGATGCGGTGGGGTGCCGTGGTCTTCGAATGGAGGAGTCCACGGATGAGGGCTTCGGCCATGTTGCCTGCACCCAGGAAGGCGATCGTCTTTTCCGAGATGTTCATGTCGCTCCTCACATCCTGAGCGCGAGTAGGTACAAGTCGGCAAATTTCTTGACGATCACGCAACCTCCACGACACTGCGCTACAGGCTTGTTGCGCGGAGGTGAAGCGAAGTCATGGGTGTGGCCGCCAGAAGCGAAACCCTCGAGGACGTTCACGTCGAGTGCACTCATTGTGGGCTGCGGATGACCGCGCATCTGGGGAGCGGTCAGCGCATCCGCTACTTCCGCTGCGGCGGATGCCAGCGTTGGGTGTCCAGCGCGTATGCCGACATTTTCCGGGCCGACGCGAAGGTCCGCACCCATCCAAAGAAGGACGAGGCGACCGAAGACCGCGCCTTCGAGGACGTGAAGGCCCGCCTCGAGCGCTGGCTCACCGCCCTCGAGGAGCAGGACCCGTATCGCTTGCTCGGCCTGTCACCGCTGGCCACGCCGAAGGAGGTCCGCGAGCGCTACCGCGAGCTGGCGTTCCGCGTGCACCCCGACCGCGGCGGCTCGGCCGAGCGGATGCGGGAGCTGAACCTCGCGTACGAGCGGATCCTCCACCATCAGGAGCGAAGGCGTTCGACGACGCTTCCCGCGAACTCGCCCGCCGATTCGACCGTTCTCCCTGCGCGAAGCAGGTAGACCCAGAACGCCGCGCCCAGCGAGAGCCCGAGCGCGATCTTCGCCCATGCCGGGAAGAGGTCGCCAGGGCTGACGTAGCCCTCCACGAAGCCGATGCCGAAAAGGAACGGCGCGCAGCCGACCACGAGTCGGACCGCCTGCTGGCCGTTTCTGCGCAGCGCCTGCGAGCGCGGAAGCTCCCCCGGATCGACCAGCGCGTGGCCAAGCATGAGCCCCGCGCCGCCGGCGATCACGATGATCGACAGCTCGACGACACCGTGCGCGGCGACGAAGGCGAGCAGGTCGAAGCCCATGCCTTCGCGCGTGCAGAGCGCGGCGATCGAGCCGAGGTGCACGCCGTTGTTGAGGAGGATGAACACGGTCCCCAGCCCCATCAGCAGCCCCGAGGCGAAGGCGGAGATGGTGACCGTGAGGTTGTTGGTGGCGATGGCGGAGGCCGCGACGCCCGGCGGCATGACGCTGAAGAGGTCGTCCGTCCACATCCGCTTCTGGGCGACGTAGTCGCGAAGGTGTTGCGGGACGAGCAGCTCCGCGCCGCGCGGCTCCAGTCCTACCACCAGGGCGCCGACGAGCCCGCCCATCAGGAAAAGGAAGGCGCTGGCCGCGACGTACCCGAGGTTCGCTCGCAACGTCCGGGGGAACTCGGCTCGGAAGAACGCGCGGACGCGTTTCAGCCGCTCTCGAGGCGGCTGATAGATCGCGCCGTACGCCTGCGCGCAGAGGTCGTTGAGGTAGCGGTGCGCATCGCTCCCGGGCCAGGCCGCCTGGGCACGCGCGAGATCCGCCGACGCGCGGCGGTAGAGCTGGTCGAGTCGTGTGAGATCTGCCAGCGCGAGGGTGTTGGCCCTGTGCTGCGCGAGCAGTGACTTGAGCGTTTCCCAGTCCGGGCGGCGTCGGGCGACGAAGTGCGTGATCGGTTCGGACATGTTCGTCGGGGTCGTCCGTCAGCGGCGAACGCAGTTGCGCAGGAAGCGCTCCGCGTCCTCCCACGAATGCGTGAGCCGCGCGCGCTGGTCGTCCGGAAGATCCGGGCCGATTCGCTGGACCAGCCCGGCGGCGATCTTCAGGCGCGCCACCGCGTCCATCCCAGGTGCACGTTCGAGGAACGAGAGGACCAGCTCCACGTCCCTGGAGTCCCCGATGCGCGCGTCGCCTGCCGTGTTCCCCGACTCCGCGATCGCATAGCGGTCCAGATCGATCTTCTCCTGTCGGACGAGGATCGTGCCCGCAGCGAGGTCCCCCAGCCGTCGGCCCTGACGTGAAAACAGCATCGAGACCAGTCCCACCGCGTAGCCGGCCGGGAGGAAGTCGATCGCGCGGAGCAGGTTGCGGACCGCGCTCTCGAAGAAGCCCACGGGCGAGCCGTCCTCACGGACCACCCGAATCCCCGCGATCCGTTTGCCCGGCGTCTGCCCGTTCCAGAAGACCTCGCACGCCGTCCAGAAGACCCACTGCGTCGCGAACAGCCCGAAGACTGCGACCATCTGCACCAGCGAAGACATCGAGCTGACCAGCGCCTCGATGTCCGCCACGAAAGAGAGGGCGAAGTAGAGCGCCGACCAGAAGAGCAGGAGCAGCAGAGCATCGATCAGATACGCGCCCGTGCGCGAGCCAATGCCCGCGACAGGCATGGAGAGCGCGACACGTTCCGGAGTCGTCACCAACATGGGGATGCCATCATACCCGCATCCGGATCCTGTGTTCCTCCGGCGGTGTATCCAGGGGCGGCTTCTCCCCGCGTTGAGCCTGAAGGAGCAAACGGAGCACCTGCGGCCCCAGGACATCGATCTCCGTGCTCACGAACTGCTCTCCCCCGAAGCGATGGGTCGTGCTCGTCTGCAGCGCGAGCATTCGTGCGTCCTGGTGGAAGATGTGCGTGGCGACCGGGATCACGAAAGGGGCCACGATCCAATGCGGTAGAGGAAGCCGAAACGTGACCGCCGCATGAACGCGGGTCACGAAGTCACTCACCGGCGTGAGCAGCGAGTTCGCGATCAGATGACTCCGCTCCCCGAGCCGATACTCCACCTGCGCGAGCGACGGGAGCAGGAACCGATCGAAGTGCCGCACCACACCTCCGCCCGGCGCGAGGATCCTCCCCGCGACACCCTTCGGGCGAGGCTCACCCAGGAACTCCGCCTCGACGCGATCCGACCAGCGGCGAATCACGACCTCGATCTCGTTCTCCTTCCTGCTCGTGCGGAACAGCCCCCCGTGTAGGAAGGCCGTGTGAGGCACGTCGAGCGTGTTCTCGACCACCGCGTGCAGCGTGGCATCCACCGTGAAAGTCCGGCGCACCGTCGAGTACTCCGGGTCGTCCACATGAGGAAGCCTTCGCGGTCCGTGATCTGGCTGCAGGTCCGAGCGGTTCCAGACCCACACGTACCCATCCTGCTCGAGCGTCGGATGGCTCGGCGCGCGGCGGGCCTTCCCTTCCGGAGGTCCGACCAGCCCCGGGATCGCCACGCAGGTGCCCGACGCATCGAAGCGCCAGCCGTGGTACGCGCACTCCAGCTCGCCGTTGCGCACGCAGCCGGCAGAGAGCGGAACATTTCGATGCGGGCAGCGGTCCAGGAGCGCGGCTGCCTTCCCGTTTCCGTCGCGGAACAAGACCAGAGGAACGCCCTGGATCGTCTGCGCGACCGGCCTGCGTCCCAACTCCTCCGAGCGGCAGGCGACGAACCAGGCCTCCGGGAAATGAACGACCGAGTGATGACCCCTGGCGAGAGCGCTGTCCACGTCGGGAACGTATTCCTATCGAGCCAGCGCAGGAACCACGGGCGAGCGATCAGCGAAGGTCGCCTTGCGGGCACGTCCCCGAGTCGTCACCTCTCGGGGAGAGGAGGCTCTACATGCCCGATATCAACAAGCCCAATCCGCCCGAGGCGGAGTCCGAGCGCGAGCTGTCCGTGCAGGGAGGCGAGATCGAGGAGGGCCGCACCACGAGCGACACGGAGATCTCCGAGGACGAGTTCGAACGGAAGGCGATCGGCGGATACGGCGGAGACACCGGAGAATTCGCCTTGCGCTGGGCGCCGTCGAAGGAGAACGAATAGCGCCTCGGGCGCGTGTGACGCCTGCGTCGGGCCTCGTGTCTAGAAGCGTACGAGGCATGTTGCACTTCCGTCGCGGCATCCCGACCTTCCCGCGCGATGAAGTTCCTGGACGCGGTCGCGTGGGCGGCAGAGCTCCTCGAGGGCGCCGGCGTGCTTTCGATGCTCCTCGGCGCGCTGTTCGCGCTGGTCCGGGCAATCCAGGTCTGGCGCAAGGAATCTGGGAGCGACGCGTTTCGTTCGTTCCGAGAGAACCTCGGGCGAGCGATTCTACTCGGCCTCGAGTTCCTGGTGGCCGCGGACATCGTCCGCACCGTGGTCGAGGCCCCGACGCTGTTGAACGTGAGCGTGCTCGGACTGATCGTCGTGATCCGGACCTTCCTCAGCTTCACCCTCCAGGTCGAGCTCGAGGGCGTGTGGCCGTGGCGCCGCGGGCTGCCCGCGCACACGAAGCCGCGCCATTCCGAGGAGCCGTCCGACTGAGGTCCACACACACTGACCTTCGCGGGCGTGACTCAGAAGCCGCTAACGTCGTCGAAGCTGTTCGATCGCGTTTCCCGCATCCACAGGCAGTGCGACCGCGCGTTCGCCGAGCTCGTCTGGAAGCTCCGGATGCGTGAGGTTGATGCGGACCAGTCGCGCATCCGGGTGGTTGTACACGAGGTGTTCCATGCGCCATCGCACAACGGTCGGCGTGTTGAAGCCAGCGCCCACCTCGATGATGAGGAGCCGCTGCGAGATGCCTTCACGAATCCATTGGCGGAAGCGTTCCGCCTGCTCGATGTAGGGATCCTCCAGGAACGCCGCGTCCATCCGCACGTTCATGAAGACCTCACCGCCACAGCGAGGGCAGTACGGGATCGCGTCCGGGTCGGTGACCTCCTGGGTCGAGGGATCCAGTGAAGCCAGGGCACGGTCGATCATCGGATGGGTGGGCCACGTCTCTCGCGAACAAGGCTTGCGGCACTGCATGCGCGCGTAGTCGCCCTGAGGCGTGTAGAGCTTCTTTTCGTCGAAGCCGTTGCGAGGAAAGAGCATGTCGACGTTGGAGGTCAGAACGAAGGTGTCCTTGCCTCGAACGAGCTCCCGCAGCGCCTGATACACGGCGCGCTCGTCCTGACCGAAGCGCACGTGCTTCACGTGGGTCGACCAGTAGCCCCAGTGCTGAGCGGGCGTGAGGCCCTCGTAGCCGATGAGCTGGTACTGCGCGCGGAAGCCGCGGCGGACCATGGCGGGAAAGAGCTTCGCGAACGTGACCGTGTCCCCATAGTCGATGCCCGCCGCGGCTGACATCCCCGCGCCTGCACCGATCAGCACGCGATCGCTTTCATCGAGCCACTGCCGGGCCAGCTCAGCGGCGCGGCCATGCGCGGGCTGATTCGTCATGAGCCCAGCTCGAGCGCGCCTGCCCCGACCGCGGTGGCATATGCCGCGCGATCCTCGTCGCCGAAGACGTTGAAGATGACGAGTTCGAGTGCGTTGGGATGCTCGCGAAACCACGACGCCACCGTCTGCAGCGCGACCCGGGCAGCAGGCCCCTTCGGGAAACCGAACACGCCCGTGGAGATGGAGCAGAACGCGACGGAGCGGACGCCCCGGAGTTGCACCGCCAGATCGAGGCAGGAGACGTAACAGGAGGCGAGCGCCTTCTCGTCCTCGGGACGCACTGCGCCGCGGACGATGGGACCGACCGTGTGCAGCACGTATCGGGAGGGCAGGTTGTACGCGCGGGTCGCTTTGGCGTGACCCGTTGGCTCCGACGTGCCCTGCGCCTCCATGAGCCGCGCGCAGTCTTCTCGCAGGCGCGGGCCGGCCGCTGCATGGATCGCGTTGTCGATGCACGCGTGGAACGGACGGAAGCAGCCCAGCAGCTCGGAGTTGGCGGCGTTGACGACCGCATCGGCGGCGAGGGTCGTGATGTCTCCCTGCCACACTGCGCACCGGGACGCGATCGAGCCCGGATCCTTGTCGATGCGGGGAAGACTGAACGGGTCGACCTCGTCGCGGGTCCGACGCTCTGCCTGGAGCAACTGGTCCATCCCCTGTTGGATTGCATCCGGGAGCGGTTCGGGACCGCGAACCGTGAGCAGCGCGCGCAGCCACGCCCGAGGATCCGCCTCGAGCGCTGAGCTGTCATCGATTTCGCGCCTGAGCTTCCGCTCGGTCCGGTCAGAGCCGAGGTGGTCTCGCAGGAGCTTCAGTAGGCGAGGGTGCTCTTCTTTGGAGGCGGGCTTCGGAGACGAGAACGGCTCGTCGAGTGACACGAGCGCGCGATACTGGTCGAGGGTGAGTAGGCGTGAGCGGGCCGCGGGCATGGATGGCTACATCTAAAAGGTCCTGCCGACTCTTGCATCGCTGGTTCTCGGTCCCGTGGACCGGGAGCGAGGGTCATGAATTTTTGGCCTTATCTGATGCATCAGGAATTGCCCGCGGCATGGCGGTAGATGCAGATTGCGAGAATGCCTTTCCCTGTTTTCCTGTTTCTGTTGCTGGCTTCGACGTTGCTGCCTCGCGT
>JBAWAM010000141.1:0-10089 GCA_049589315.1 Myxococcaceae bacterium | reverse complement strand
GGGTGGGCCCTCGCGCACGGACCGGCCCGGCGCCACGCGGCCCACGCAGCCTCCCGAGGTGGGGACCCACGACACCGGACGTCGCCCCGTGCCCGTGGTGCGCAACCCCGAACTCCAGGGGCGCACGACACACGTGCGCTACGACAACGGGAGGGTGCGCATCGAGGCGGGCCCGGCCGCGACGGACGCGGACATCCAGGCGCACATGGAGACGGCGCGCGTGCTCCAGCGCTACGAGGGCGCCGTCGGCAAGGTGCGCCAGCTCATCGACAAGGTGAAGCAGGCCCTCACCGGCATGCCGGGCTACGGCAGCCAGGGCTTCGAGTCACGCCTGGAGGTGCAGAAGCTCTCCAACATCCTCAAGAGCCTGGAGGCCACGCAGGCGCAGCTCGAGGAGAGCATTGCAGGCGCGACGGGCAAACCCACGACGGCCGAGCAGCTCGCGGATCTGGAGCGGCAGATTTCCAGCGTGGAGGCCCAGCTCCGGACCCATGCGGCGCAGGTGGACTCGCTGACGGCAGGCCGTGGCTACGTGGCGCGCGAGGATGACGTCACGCCCGTGGGCGGGCCGGATGAGCGGCTGCCGCGGGGCGTCGCTCCCTGGGTGTCGGACATCCTCCCGCCCCACATCCGTCCGAAGGACGTGGTGGTCCACGAGGGGGACCTGCCGTCCAACCCCAGGCCGAATGCCGCGTACTGGGATGGCCAGACGCTCCGGGTGACGGATGAGAGGCGTCAGGTCGAGTCCGTCGTGAACCCCGAGCGAATCAAGAATCTGCCGACGGGGGTTCCTCCCTGGGTGGCCCGGGCGCTTCCGCCCGACGTCAATCCGGCGGACGTGCGGGTCGAGAGCAGCAAGGTCACCCACCCGGAGGACAAGTTCAACCGCAGGCTGAGCAAACCCAGGCCCAACACCGCCTACTGGGTGGATGGACGGTATCTCTACGTGACGGACAGCCGAGGACGGGTGGCCTCCGTGGAAGGCGACCTCCACCTCGTGGGAAATCCGGTCCGGAGCGAGTCCACCCAGAGCCTGGGGAACAAAGGGTACCAGTACACCGAGAAGGGGCGGAGGGTTCCCGTCAAGGTCAAGGTCAACGCGGAGGTGGATGGACCGATTGAGCACCTCAAGCACCGCCACGACGAGGGTGGCCACCTCATCGGTGCTCAGTTCGGAGGCCCGCCCGAGTTCCTCAACTACGTTCCGCAGACCCGGTATCAGAACGGCTCGGTGACCAATCTCCCGTGGGACCCTCGCCAGCGCACCAACCCCAATGCACCCGCTGCGTCCGGGACCGTACGCAACTGGCATGAGTTCGAGATGGACCTGGCGAAGCATCTCAGGGATGGGGATGCCATTCGGGTGAGAATCAGGCCCCGGTTCATCAGTGATTCGACGAACCGTCCGAACGAGATTCGCGTGGATGGCCTCCTCACGACTCCGGATGGCGAGGTGTCTCGTGGCGATTGGCGTTTCCACAACACCACGAAGATGGACAAGTTCGAGAAGGACAAGCCTGAAGACCAGGAGCCTCCGGACGCCAGCGCGCCCTGAGGCTCCGAACACCACGCAGTCTTCCTGACGTGGATGCAGCGGTGATCAACACCCACTACGCGCTCGAGGCGGGGCTCGCCCCCGGACGCGATGCCCCGGTCATCGAAGGACGCGAGTCGCCCTACGCAAATCTGGTGGTGACCCGGCCGGAGCTCGCGAACGATCCACGCCTCTGGGCGCTGCTCGACGCCCTGCACCACCCGGAGCCCCAGCGCTTCATCACTGAGCGCTTCGGTGGGGCGATCGTCCCGGTCAAGTAGGTCGACGACGCGCTGTTCGGGCGCCCGGGATAGTGGATCTTTTGGCGTGGGCATTTGTCTGAAAAAAATCAGTCATCCTGTCGTGCTGCTGTTCATGGTGCGGTGCAGCATCGGGCCGTTAGTTTGGGCCTGCGCGCACCACTGGGTGCACGCGTTCACACGCAAAGGGGGAAGACCGATGAAGGCTTTGGTACGCAGGGACGCGGGTTGGCCGCTCGTCAGTGCCGTGACGCTGCTGGTGGCGACTGCCGGCTGCGGTGAGGGAGCGGCGGACGCCCCCCAGCCGGGCGCACAGGACACGATGGAGAGCCGTGCCGAGCTCTCGCTCGTGACGCCGCTGGTCCAGACGCGCAACTTGCCGACGGAGCTCGTCGTCGACGGAACCAGCGTCTACTGGGTGGAGCTCCCCTCCCTCGGCTCGGACGGCAAGTCGCGAATCTTCAAGCGGTCCAAGAGCACCTTCGGGATTGCGGTGCCGCAACAGCTGGTCGCGGAGGACGGCGGCATCTCCTACCTCATGGCGGATGCCCAGTACCTGTACTGGATCAACCAGGACTACGTGGACGGGGAGATCCGCGTCTCCGCTCATCGGATCTCGAAGTACGGGGGCGCAGTGACGACCGTCTCCGGCTTCACTTCGGATCTGCACGCGCTGACGATGGATGACGCGTACTTCTACATCGCGTATGGCGACGACATCTATAGGTTGTCCAAGTCGAGCGGCGCACGGCAGGTGATCGCGACCGCGGATGAGGGCATCTATTTCAACCTCCTCGTCGACGGGACCCACGTGTACTGGCAGAACTATCGTGGAATCTTCAGGGCGCCCAAGGCGGGTGGTTCCGTCACGCAGGTGGTCGCGGCCGAGCAGAGCCCGGACGCGTTCGTGCTGAGCGGCAGCTACATCTATTATTTGCCGTTCGCCTCGACCGAGCTGAAGCGCGTCAGCAAGACCGGGGGGACCGCGACGACGGTGGTGCGGAACTTCCGGCCCTACGGCATGTGGACCTCGATGTCTCCCGATCGTCCGTTCGCCATCTCCGGCAACAGCGTCTACTGGCTGGACTCGGAAAGCCGGGAGTGGGGAGAGGGCCAGGTGCTCAAGGCCAACCTGCTCACTGGCTTCACCCAGACCATCACCCAGGCTCACGGCGTTGCGAACCTGGCGGTGGACTCGAGCTACGTGTACTGGACGAGCCTGGGAACGTTCACGAACGAGTGGCCCCCCATCCACAACAATGACGGCAAGGTCCTGAAGGCGCTCCGGTAGCGCGCTCAGGGCGACGCGCTCCATACACCGGGAACCGCGCGGGGAAGGTCGTCGTGATCAGCGCCGCCTGCCTCCAGGGGCACGTGGGCCGCTGCCTTGCGCGGGTCCTGGTCCCGGCTTCACTTGCCGGATTTCGCTCGGGCCAACAACAACGCCCGTTCGCGCGCGTTCTTCGCCATCGATGATCTCGCAGCGTTCTCGCAGCGCTGGGTGTGCGGTCACGGCGAGAACACGTCCGCAGGCCACCGCGCGAAAGCCGCAGTGCGTACACGTTGTGCGCGATCGTCGAAGGGGCGCTTCTGTCGCGCCGTCGATTTACGGAGCTCGGCCGACAAGATCGATCACCGCGATCTCCGGCCGTGCCATGAACCGGATCCGCGGCAAGTGTCCGCCGTCAGTGCCGATTCCGCGATTCACGTACAGCACCGTGCCGTCGATCTCGTAGCGGCCCATCTCGTACTTCTTGTCGAACCTCGACATGGTCACGAGCGCGCCGTACCTCGGAAGGCGCACCTGACCGCCGTGGGTGTGCCCGGCGAGGTAGAGGTCCGGCCGCACCTTCAGGTCCTCAATGAGATCGGGCGTGTGATACGCGAGCAATTTGAAGGCGCCTTCCGGTGCGTTCAGCAGGCGTGCGTTGAGCGCGTCACCGGTGAAGATCACCAGGTCCGGTCGCAGCGAGCTGATCTCCCCTGCGAGTCGCCCGAGTAGCTTGTTCGCTCCATCCACGTGCAGATCCGAGATGTGGACGATCCGCAGCCGCTCGCCGTCCCGCAACCGGGTGGTGACCACGTTGTCCCGGGAGATGTCCAACCAGAACGGTTCGATGAAGTGACCGTACGCGAGCACAACGCGCCGAATCCAGAGAGCGCCCACGCGCCGGATGCGACCTGTCGCTCCCATGGAGCAAAGCGCCGCCTTCGGAAGCGATGCAGCTCCGATTCCCGGTTTCGGCAGAGCCTTTCTCTTGGGTCCGGGTATTCGCCTGGGGACCGCAGGCGCGCTGCACGGCGGACCCGCAAGTGCGGCCGCCTGACCGCAAGTTGCCCGGCGGCGTACCGGCACGGACCGTGCTCTGCTCCTCGTCCGTGTTTGCCCAAACCACCGGACTGTCCCTGGCTGTGCTCCTGCTGGCCGCTTCACCGCAATCACTCCGAGCCCGAGCGGAGAAGGCCTATCGGGCGAAAGACTACGAGACGGCGTGTCGGCTGTACGAGGCCGCGCTTCAGCACTCGAAGCGTGATGGCGCGCTCTGGAGCGATTGGGGCCTGTGCCTTTTCCGGCTCGGCGAGGACAGGTTGAAGGAGAAGGCGGTCTCGGCCGAGCAAACGGCCGTCCGGCTGGGGAATGAGGCGGTCCGAAAACGCGCCTATCTCAATCTCGACCTGATGAACGAGGACCTCGATCCTGCCGAGGGCTGCTCAAGGCTTCCTCAGGCGTGCGGCAAGCAGTTGGTGGTCTGCCGCACCAAAGAATACGAGGGCGGCAACGGCGGGGGCCCCCGTGTCGATTACGTCGAGTTCGGAGTTCCGGGATCGGATGGCGGCATCGCCCCGGAGGGTCCAACCGCGAGATTCGCAGTCAATCAGCAGGAGGAGGTCCTCTGCTCGAAAGCCTGCGTTCGATTCGATTGGGAAGGGGGTTGGTGTGGAGTGACCGCGCCGAAGGAAATCGGTGACGCCCTCGAGAAAGTACGCGCACCGTGCTTGAGCGACGGCGGGACCGAAGACGCGTGCGAACAGCAGGTGTGCAGGTCGCTCAATGAGATGCACCCGTCCAGGTTGCCGGAGCCGTTTCGGAGCTACCGCGCGGCGGTCGATCGCTCGGAGCAGAAGTGCGTCGAGGAGTGCCACCAGCAGGATGAAAGGGAATCGGCGGAACCGACTCAATTCGAGAACTGCCGCTTCGTCTCCGCAGACCCCTGCCACATGGCGGTGGGCGTCGCGTGCACGCACTCCGATGGGGGAACGAACGTCATGGAGGTTCTGCTCAAATGACGGGGCGGGACGATAGCCGGGGCACGCTTCGCGACCTCAGCTTCAGTGGCTGCTTCCCCCCCGGAAGCCTCCCGCTGCCAGGGAGGCTCCGCGCTCCACTTCGGGACACGCGAGCACCTCACCTTCGACTATGCGGCGCGGCCTCTGCGGGAAGCGACTCACACCCACCGCTGCACGGCCTCGGCGATGTCGTCCGGTCTGGTGTTGAAGGCGATCCGGGCCTGAGGCGCGGCCTCATGCACCAGGTTGATGAGCCGCTCAAACAGCAGGAAATGCTCCGGAATCGTCCGCACGCCGGCGCCGACGACGACACAGTCGTAGCGCTTTCCACGGAGCCGCTTGCGCACCACCGCTTCGGCCGTCTCGCCGAGATCGGTGAGCAAGGTCTCTGCGTCGTACCCGAGGCCCTTCAATCGCTCCTCGTCGGCCTCGAGCCCGCTCCTGATCTTCACGGCGCTGAGCCAGGGCTTGTCCTTGAACGAGGGCCCCGAGAAATCGAGCAGGTCGGGATTGAAACCGATCACCAGGACGCTCTTCTGCTCCGTCATCCGTGCCTCCGCGAGGGTCCCGAGCCTCACCTGGATGGGGCCGGCTCGGCTCGCCACGCTGCCAGGAGATCGCCGCGGTTCAGCCGCTTCGCGAGCTCGACAGCCACCCATTCCGAGAACGTCAACGAGCGCAGCAGAGGATTCGGAGCCGGAACGATGCTCCCTTCCAGCTCCCACATGAGTCCCCGCTCAGCTCCCGTGACGATCAAGAGATCAAGTCCACCCGTCCCAGGATCCTCGGCCACTGGCAGCGCACCTGGGTAGGGAGGAAGGTCGTCGTCGAGGTCTCCGTCGATCTCGCCGTCATCATTCCAGTACGACGCATCGATTGAGAGCGGGAAACGGCTCCGAAGGTCGAGCTCTCCCCAGGACTCCAGAGGGGAAAGTCCTTCGTCTGTGCCCACGAACCCGAGCGGGAAAACCATCACGAGCCCCTCTGCGCCGTTCCCGATCTGCGAAAGGACTCTCTTGTAGTCGGACGCAAGCTCGATGCCGTACCTGTCCTCGAACGCGCGAAGTGCTTCGACAGTGACGGGAGCGTTCCAGCGACATCGCGCACCCGCATCCCGTGACAGTAGCGCGATGCGTTCAACCCATGTTTCTTCGCTCATCGATGAGTCTCCCCCCACAGGGGCGCTGGTTCCTTGCGAGCGTCGGCTAGCGTCTCCCGCTCTAGCTCCCTCGTTGGCGGGACCTTTCAGCCGGTGCGAGCCGTTGCGGATGCTGACGTCGCCAGCGGCTCGGCCGGATACACCGCGATCTCGGACCCCTCCGCGGCGACAACAGAGAACGGCGGGGTTTTCGCGAGGAAGCCCCACTGGGGCCCGTAGAGCACGGCGGTGTCGATGTCGAGCTGCGCATCGACCTGCGGCCACACGCGCCAGACCGGGTGGTGGACGCGGTAGCAAAGCGGCGTTCCGTCGCGCCTGGTGCCGAACCCGAGCTCGTGCTCCTTGATGAAGTGCTCGATCGACTCTGACCCAGGTGTGTACAGGTCCCCGGAGCGTCTCGCGCTGATCCGGTGCACGCGCCCACCGGTGATCAGTACGTGTTCGTCGACGGCTCGGGTGTACTTCGCCGACCGATACGGTTCGTTGTAGATGAGGTTCGCAAGCTGCGCGACGATGGCGGATGGGACGTACTCGCGGATGAAGACCACGCCGCGCCGTCCCTGATGGCGCACGTAGAAGCGCAGGTTCAGCTCAGGGAAATCGATAAACCCGGGCCACGGAAGTCCGTACACGCGCGTGTCACGGAAGTCGAACGCGACGAGCGAAACGAGCGCGCTGCCTTCGTGGCGGTCGAGCTCGAGCCCATGCGGCAGGTACGGCTCGAGCAACTCGTCCGGGACCTTCCAGGTAACGAGGAGCAGGTCGAGCCATCGCGCTGTCAGAAAGGGTCGCACGCGCTGACTCTACTCCGTCCATCAGGCAGTCGGCGCCGGGCAAAGTCGCTCGCGCAGCTCCGCGTAGAGCGACGCGTGCGACCTGCTGCCCATGTGCGTCGGGCGGGATCGTAGCTGCCGCTTCCGTCTCGTAGAGTGGCGCTTCCCGGCCGCGCCGGAAGGCGGGACGAGCCACGCCCTCGCGTGCGAGACGCGAACTTCATGGCGGGACGTAGCCAGGGGTGAGGGGATGATTGCCGTGGTCGCTCAGGTCATGGTCCTGCAGCGGCTTGATCCTCTCGGCCTCCTTGTCCTCAAGAAAGAGCGGATCAGAATACCAGCCACGCTGGAAGAGACGTGCATCGCGATCGAACGCATTGGCGAAGAGGTAATAGAAGCACTTCCTCGGCCCGGACCTCATTTCATGGCAACTGCCTTCCCTGAGGTACCCATCTCTTCTGCTGTACGCCGGCCGAAGCTCCATTCCGGAAAGGCGGCTCACGATCGCCTCGGCGTGTCCCGAGTCCACGTCGGTCAAGTGAACGAATGTGGTGTGGAGCGGTGGGTGGTGGTCGGCGTGATCGGGCGAGAAGCGGGGATCCCGGAGCGTGACGGAGAAAACCGAGTAGCACTCCTGCCGGTTTGGTAGCCCGCGAAAGGGATTCGTCAGCTCCTGGCGTTCGCGGAGCCGAACGGTCACCGCAGTCCCGGTCTGAATCTTCTGCGTCTCGATGTCCAGGGGGACGGATTTCGAGACATGTCCCGGTCCCGGCTCCTCAAAGCGGATGGGTGTCCTCTTGCACTCCAGGGTCAGGTCGATCCTGGAAATCTCGTAGGTTCCCGAGTCCGCGACTTTGAACTGGAGCTCAAACGGATCGACGCTGATTCGCCAGGGCGCGACCCTGCCGGATGCGGGATCGAGATGTGCCAGGAAGAAGACGAGAGTCCCTGAGCCAATCGTTGCGCAGAGCGCCCATAGCAATTTGCGAAATGGATTCCTCACTGCAACCTCCACGTGTTGTGCCGGGCTCCGGCGACCACGCTCAACTACCGTGGTCTATCGGTAAGGAGCTGGAACTAGTGGTTCTCTGGTCGTTAATCTGGGGTAACTGATCGAACCGCGGGATCGCGCCAGGATGCTCGGAGTTTCCGCCTGACCGCGTGTCGTCTTCGATCCGCAGGCGCCGGTGAGTGTCGGCACCGGCGCCTGGTCGCTTTGCTACTCCGTTACGCGTTCACTCGCCTCAAACTCCAACACATAGAGTCAACGTGCAGCCGGAGAACACCCGCTCAATCCGCCTTCTGGAACGCGCTGGAGTTCGCCGCGAAGGGTTCTCTCTGCGTTACTTGAGGATCGGCGGGCGGTGGCGGGACCACGAGCGGTGGGTCGTCTGCCGTGAGGACGGACGCGCCCTGCCGCGGTAGCTCCACTTGCGACGACGGCTGATTACACGCCCGCATCGCGAGGACCAGGATCAGGCTGAGCACCGCCGAAACGAGCAGCGATCCAGGGCACCCCAGCCGATTCGAGAAGAAGACAAAAGTGAGACGGGAGCGGCGAACACGAAGTGGAGGCGCTCGAGGTGTGGAAGCATGGCGGCGGTGGGTGGACGCGGCGATGCCCCGGGCAGACTCCTTCGCCCGCCGTGCATGGCCTGGACAGCCGCGGAGAGTCCCGCTGCGATCTCGTTCCGGCCGTTCCCGAGTCCGACCGGCTGCGGCACCTCTCGCGTCAGGGCGACCATGGATGAAGCCAGCCGAACCGGTCTACCTGCCCTTCAGCAGGTCACAGGCATGGCCTTCGCCCGCGTCGCACGCCTGGCGGAACTTCGCGGCGGCAGCCGACGCGTCCTGCGCTACCACACGGCCGCGGACACCGCGGACACGCTCGACTACGCGCGGAAGTCGAAGGTGGTGCAGGGGGTGTACTGCGCCGTCAACGCCCTCGCCCGATGAGTCCGGGGGAGCCGATTTGACCCTCGTCGGTGGCAGCCGCTATATGCCCGGCCCTCTCTCTCGGAGGACGACGATGCGAGCCGTTGCTGCCCTGGTGTTCATGGCGAGTCTGGGATGTGCCACTACTTCCGCCACCGGGCCGATCCGGGGCACCGATGCTCCCGTCGTTCGTGCGGAGGCGATCGCTCGAGAGCTGCGCGCGCGCGGTTACACCTGCTCCGTCGACAAGACCGATGCGATCTGCGAGGCCGAGAACACGTACAAGCTGATCCTCAACACCATCGACGATCCTGCACGCATCTTCGTTGTCGCCTATTTCAACACCAAGGAGCAGCCGTGCAGCCAGCCCGAGCTCCAGGCGCGCATCGCCGCCGCCAACGCGAAGTCGGATCTCCAGGTGGCCTGCCTCCAGAGGGACGATGGCGCCACCGTCAGCTTCGGCAGCCTCTCCATGGTGCCCCGGAACGGCGTGCACAGCGACGAGCTGGACCTCTTCCTCCAGCACTTTTCGTCCGTCGCGGCGGGCGTGCTGAAGGAGCAGCAGCTGAGCGAGCTGGTCGAGTAGCAGTGACCGCGGCGACCGGACGTGGAGAGCAACGCGATACGCGCTCTCCACGTTCATCGAATCCGGGGACGGTGGACTACTCGTCCCCGAGCAGGCCCCCCAGATTTCCCAGGCCGCCAAGCGCGCCACCCTGCTCGCGGCCGGTGTACGCCGCCGCCATGATCCGGCCCGCCATGCGGCTGATCGGCAGCGATTGCAGCCACACCCGACCGGGGCCGCGGAGCGTGGCGAAGAACAGGCCCTCACCACCGAACAGCGCGCTCTTCACGCCGCCCACCATCTGGATGTCGTAGTCGACGTTCGGGGTGAAGGCGACGAGGCAGCCCGTGTCGACGCGGAGGAGCTCGCCCGGCTGCAGCTCCCGCTCGTGCAGCGTGCCGCCGGCGTGGATGAAGGCGAAGCCGTCACCCTGCAGCCGCTGCATGATGAAGCCTTCGCCGCCGAAGAAGCCGGCGTCCAGCTTGCGCTGGAAGGCGATCCCGATCGACACGCCTTTGGCCGCGGCGAGGAGGCTGTCCTTCTGCGCGATGAGCTCGCCGCCGAGCTGGCCGAGG
>JBAWAM010000140.1:0-1864 GCA_049589315.1 Myxococcaceae bacterium | reverse complement strand
GGCGCTGTGATCAACTGACGTCCGAGTCATCTCCCTGGTGCACTTTCGCCAGGGCGATGACGGACTACAGCGCAACGGCTGCCGCTCACTCGGTTGCAGGGGCGTGGTAGTCGGGTCGCGTCATGCTCGTCGCAGGGCCCATGCCGGAGAAGCGGCGAGTGATGTGGAGCGCTTGCGTGACGCGCCGTCCGGCCCGGCTCTCAGTGCCGGCGGAGTTTCGCGTACGTCCACCGCCGCGGCGCATGCCCCATGGCCGCGAGATGGAGCCTGCAGGGAAGGGCAGGGCGCCGCTGCGAATGGTGAGGTCGGGGAGCTCCGGCCGGAGCGACGCAATGATCTCGACCAGGGCTGAAGCTCGTCCTCGCCACCCGACCGCCACCGTGCTGATCTTCCGCGCGTCGATGAACAGCAAACCGCGAGTGCTCGTGATCGGAGCAGGTGCCGTCGGTCAGGTGTTCGGGCACCACCTCATTCGTGCCGGGGCGGACGTGACGTTCTTCGTCCGCGAGGCCTACCGCCAGACGACGGCGCGTGGCTTCGACATGTACGGGCTGCGCCTTCTCGGTTCTCCCGAGGCGATTCGGGTCGAAGGGTTCGGCGTGGTCTGCACCGCATCGGAGGTGGCGGCGAAGAAGTTCGACCAGATCTACCTCGCGCTGCCCTCGCAGGCCGTCACTGGAACGTGGCTCCGAGACCTGGTCGCAGTTGCCGGCGAGGCGACGTGGATCTCGATCCAGCCCGGCCCGGACGATCGTGAGGCGCTCCTGAAGGCGGGCGTGGACCCGCAGCGACTGATCTCGGGAATGCTGTCCCTGGTCAGCTATCCGGCTCCGTTGCCCGGAGAGTCGCCGTCGCGATTCCCGCGGGAAGGCATGGCGTTCTGGCATCCGCCCCTCGCGTCCACGCTGTTCTCCGGCCCACGGGAAAGGCTCGAAGACGTCTTGTCGGTTCTGCGGCGAGGCGGCTTCCCGGCTCGACGGCATGCGGACGTTCATCGCGAGGTGTCGTTCTTCACTGCGGTGCTGCTGCCGTACCTCGCCGCCCTCGAGCTCTCCGGCTGGTCGTTGCGGAAGCTCGTTCGCGGCGGAGGGCTGCAACTCGGTGCAGCGGGTGCGCGCGAGGCGTCCTCGATCGTCGCTGTCGCCGAAGGCCCGAAGACCCCCCCGGCGCGCATCGCAGGCCTGGCCAGCATCGTGCGACTCGGTTTGTGGTGGGTCTCGAAGGTGGCGCCCTTCCCGTTCGAGGCGTACCTGCGGCTGCACTTCACGAAGACGAACGCCCAGACGCGCTTCATCCTGGAAGCACTTCGCGGCAAGGCAGAAGAACGCGGCGTCGCTGCGCCAGCGCTTCACGAACTGCTGGCAGGACGGCCGCGGCTCGAGGCGGAGGCGGGCAAATGATCGAAGGCGTGGGAGAAGCGATCATCCGGTGCCCCGCCGAGGCGATCATCGACTTCGTCACCGACCTGCACCGCTATAAAAGGGCGGACTGGAAGATCGGCCGCGTGCTGGAGACGCGCCGCGACGGTGAACGGATCTTCATGCGCCACGACGGCAAGCTGCGCGGAATACCGGGCCCGCCGGTCGCGCTCGAGCTGCGCATCGAGGGTTCGAGCGCGGTGCGCTATCGGAGCGTGCCCACATTTCCCTCACGCCTGGTCCTCACATTTGAAGGCGGCTTCACCTTCGTGCCAGTCGAGGAAGGCACGCGAGTGATTCACGCCGAGCGGTTCGACTTCTTCGCTCCGTGGAAGTTCGTCGCCGAGCCGTTCCTGCGGGAGTGGCTCGCGAACGTCGTGCGCGAGGAAATGGTGCGGCTGAAGGCGCTGGTCGAAGCGGAGGCTCGCTAGAGAAGCCCGGCGTGG
>JBAWAM010000139.1:0-6453 GCA_049589315.1 Myxococcaceae bacterium | reverse complement strand
GAGCCACCTCGGACGCCAGGCGCCGCTTCGGCTGAATCCGCTGGTCGACCGTCGCCGCCGCGGTCGCCTTGCGGTCCCGGCGCAGGGGCTCGGGCGTGGGCACCGGGGTGAAGGGAAGACGCTGGGCGGGAAGGGAGGGTTCCGGGGCGGCCTCGGCGGCGGGCGCCTCGCGCAGTTCGACCAGCGCTCTGGCCAGCTCGTAGTAGCCCGACTGATGGCGGGTGGCCGCGAGTGACTGCGGCGTCCCGCGGAGCACGTCGATCACCGCCCAGGGGCCCAGCGGGCGGGCTTCGGGTTCGGCGTCGGTCACGGTGCGAACGCGGAAGTCCTCATCCTCCGACAAGAGCGACAGGGCATCCCGGATCTCCGCAGGGGAGGCCGACACGCCGGTGCGACGGCAGAAGTCGGACAAGGCCACCGCCAGCGGGGTCGGGACGTCGTCGGGGTTCCTTCTGCGCTGCCACGCGTTCTGCATGAATGACAAACCTTTGAATTCCGGGATGATTTGAAGAGCGACAGCCTCTATCTTCCCGGTGCTTCCTCGTCAATCAACCGGCGGGAGCCAATCTAAACAGGCTTATGGAAATGCAAGAACAGCCGCCGCGCCTCGGAGGTATCCCCGCGGGACCCGCGCTCGCCGGCCTGCTCTACGTGCTGCTGGTGGGCTCTGCGGTGCTCGCGCTCTGGGTGCGGGAGTTCCCCGGGGCGGTTCCGGTGGCGCTGGCGAAGGCCGCCCCGTGGGTGTTCCTCGCCTTCATTCTCGTCTTCGCCCTCTACCGGTTCGGCCTCGTCCGGGAGGGGAAGTACCCGGCCTCCAAGGCCTTCTTCCAGGTCGGGTCCGCGCTCATCTTCTTCATGCTGCTGCTGCCGGGCTCGCGCGTCCGTTACGGCGAGCATCGAGATCCGCTCACCGATTTGATGCTAGATGCCAATCCCCGGGTCAGGGCATTGGCCGCCGAGGTGGCGGGCTACCGCCCAGATGGGGAGAAATACGGCGCGGAGCTGGTGAAGGCCCTCCGAGATCCGGACCCGAAGGTGCGCGAGGAGGCCCATGCCTCGCTGGTGCGTCTGACGGGACAGGATCTGGGCCGGCCAGACGACCCGCAGGCGTTGAAGGCATGGGGAGAACGATTCAGATGAGCGGGATGGCGGACAAGGACGAGGTGCTCGCGCGCTACATGGCGCAGCGTGGGCTGAAGAGCACCCGACAGCGGTCGATCATCATCGACACCTTCTTCGGATTGGACGGCCACCACACGGTCGAGGACCTCTGGGCCCGGGTTCGCCAGCAGGACCCCCGGGTGTCGGTCGCCACCGTCTACCGGACGATGAAGCTGCTGAGCGACTGCGGCCTGGCCCACGCGCGGAACTTCGGGGACGGCCAGACCCGGTACGAGGCGGCGGTGGGGCGTCACCACCACGATCACCTCATCTGCACCCACTGCGGCCTGATCGTGGAGTTCGAGAACGACCGCATCGAGCAGATGCAGGACGCGGTCGCCCGCAAACACGGCTTCACCGTGGTGTCCCACAAGATGGAGTTGTACGGGCTCTGCCCCGACTGTCAGGTCAAGCAGGGCGCGTCCAGCGCATGAGGCGTCGACAGCTCGCGCCCGTCCTGGTCTGCGCCGCGCTGTTGGCGACCGGCTGCACGAGGCGGGCCCCTGGATCGGAGGCGAACGAGGTCGACGCCCGGGCCGCGCTGTGGCTCGACGAGGCGGGGAAGGGCGCGACCTGGAACCCGCGGGTGCTGGAGGGTCAGGTCACCGTCGTGAACTTCTTCGCGACCTGGTGCCTCCCCTGTCTGGGCCAGCTGATGCTGCTCTCGGAGTACCAGAAGGAGCTGGGACCGCGCGGCCTGCAGGTCGTGGCCATCGGAATGGATCTGGAGGGCGCGCGGGTGCTGGACATGTTCGCCCGGGCGCAGGGGCATCCCTTCCCCATCCTCATCGCCAACGAAGAGGTCCGGCAGGGCGAGACGCCGTTCGGTCGGATCCCGGTGGTTCCGGTGACCTTCGTGCTCGATCGCCAGGGGCGGATCGTCCGTGGCTGGCCCGGCCTCGCCGACCCTGGCGAGCTTCGCGCGGCCATCGAGCGGCAGCTCTGAACCGGGGCGTGCTACAGGCCTGAAGCGGTTTTCTTGCCGACCGCACGTGCGCTGGTAGCGTTCGTTCGGGATGACGATGCGTCGGAAACTGCTGTGGGGTGCGGTCGCGATCGCGGGAGTGCTCTCCGGCGTATCCATGGCGGATGCGGGTGGGTTCCGTCGCTATCTCGAGCTCCGGCAGGCGGTGGAGTCGCTGGAGTCCCGGAACGCCCAGCTCCGCGCAGGGAACGAACGCTCCCTGCGCGAGATCGAGGCGCTCCAGAAGGACCCGGTCGCCCTCGAGCGGGCCGCACGCGAGGAGCTGGGGTTCGTCAAACCCGGTGAAATCGTCCTCAACATGGAGTGAGCCATGTCCCCGGTCACCGCTCCGAACCCCGCGCTGAAGCTCCTCCGGAACGTGGCGCGACAGCTCCCCGCAGTCGCCGTGCTGTTCGCGGTGATCCACCTCGCGCGCGGCGGCTTCCGCGGCCTCGCGCTGATCGGATGGTGGGAGGCGACGGCCGTCGTCCTCCTGCTGGCAGGCATCGGCCTGTCCTTCGTGCGACGGCATCGGCGGAACGCGGTGGGCGCAGCGCCCAGCCTCCGGGAGGACCTGGAGTTCGGCGCAACCCTCATCGCCACGGCCTACGCGATCGTCTCGGTGGGAGGCGGTCCGCTCTTTCCGATCGTCTATCTGCTGATGGCGTTCCTGGTCAGCTTTCTGCCGAGGACGGCCGGCCTCACCCTGCTCGGGGTGGCGCTGGTCTTCGACGCGCTGGTGTCCCTGGCGCCGCCTGAGCCCAGCTTCACCCAGTTCGGAATCCACGCCGGCTTCCTGATCCTGTTCGCGGCGCTCTACCACGTGGTGCTGAGGACCCGCCTGGCGATGGCGCGCAAGGCGGAGCACGACGCCGTGCAGAACCGCATCCGTGAGGTCGAGGAGCGCGCGCGGACGTTCCGGCTGGTGAGCTCGGGGACCCAGGACAGCTTCCCGGGGATCAAGGAGCAGGAGAAGTGGCTGGTCGCCTCGGTGAAGGAGATCGAGGGCGCGGTGGGCGCGGCGCTGGAGATCGCCGAGACCGCCCTGCACACCCACAGCTGCGCGGCGTTCCTGCTCACCTCGGATGATCGCTTCCTGAAGCTTTACGACTGCCGGTCGATGTCGGAGCGGGTGCAGCGCGACAAGTTCCCCGCTGGCGAGGGGATCCTCGGGGGCGTGCTGAAGCGTTCGGTCCCGGTGCGGATGAACTCGAAGTCGGTACTCAAGGGCGTGACCTGGTACGAGCCCGGCGGGGATGACATCCAGTCGCTTCTGGCGGTGCCGATCGTCGAGGGCGGCGGGCTGGTGCGCGGCGTGCTCGTCGCGGACCGCAAGACGGCCGAGCCCTTCACCGAACAGGACGAGCGGCTGCTCACGACGATCGCGGGAGAGGTCCTCCGCTCGATCGAGGTCGAACGGGTGATGAACTACATCCGCAAGAGCCGCGACGAGAAGGATCAGTTCTTCCGTGCGATCGAGGAGCTGAACCGCGCCGGGAAGCCGGAGCAGGTGTTCCTCGCGGTGCTGGAGTCGGCGCGGCAGCTCGGCTCGCTCGACTTCTGCGCGGTGACGCTGGTCTCCGAGGTCGAGGGCAAGCGCGTCCACCGGATCGCCCAGATGACCGGCGTCACCTCCGCGCGACGAGCGGCCGAGGGCCACTGCTTCGACGACAACACCGGACTGGTCGCCAACGTGGTGCGCTACGGAGCGCCGCTCCCCGGCCGGGAAGTGCGGGCGATGGACAAGCAGGTCATCTTCGACGATGTCATCAAGGTGCGCGGCCTGGCGGCCCTGAAGATCTTCCCGCTGGCGGCAGGCGACCGGATCCTCGGCACGCTCGTCGCCGGCACCTTGAAGAAGGGCGCACTCGACCAGGAAGTGCTGCGGATGCTCGAGGTCCTCGCCATCCAGGCGGCGCAGTCGGTGCTTCGGGCCCAGCTCTACGAGCAGATGGAGAAGATGGCGACCACCGACGGCCTCACCGGGCTGTTCAATCACCGGACCTTCCAGACGAAGGCCGACGAGTCCCTGGCGTACTCGCGCCGCTACGGCCGCAAGTGCTCGCTCATCCTCACCGACATCGATCACTTCAAGTCGGTGAACGACACCTACGGACACCCCACCGGCGACCTGGTGCTCAAGGGGGTGGCGCAGATCATCAAGGCCAGCGCACGGGACACCGACATCGTGGCGCGCTACGGGGGCGAGGAGTTCGCCGTGGTGATGCCGGAGACGGACCTGCAGGCCGCCAAGGCGATCGCCGAGCGGATCCGCGAGGCCGTGAAGGCGGAGACGTTCCAGACCGAGATGGGCCCGCTGAAGGTGACCCTCTCCCTGGGCGTCGCCACCGTTCCGGACCACGGCTCCGAGAAACAGGTGATCATCGATCTCGCTGATCAGTGCCTCTACCACGCGAAACGGCACGGTCGTAACCAATCCGTGACGGTTGCGGAGATGCAGGGCGGCCGGAAGCTGCGTGCTGCCGGCGAGGGCTGATCGTCGAATGGGCCCTGAGGTCGGACGCGCCTTGACGCCCCTGGCGGTGACGATCGGGCGGGATCCGGACGAGGCGCAGATCGCCCGTGCGCGCGCCGCAGCAGAGAGATGGAAGCTCCCGTTCGTCCCCCGCAGCAAGCGCGACTCCCTGGAGCGACTGCTCGAGCACCGGGCGCAGGCCTTCGTGGTGTTCCAGCGCAACGCGGTGGAGTTGGTGGACCGCGAGGGGCGGCTCCAGTGGAGCCCGGGGCTCGCGCTGCTCCGGACGAAGACGATGGATGGCGGGGGAGGCGACACCCTGGTGCAGCTCGCCGGAATCCAGCCGGGGGAGTCGATCCTCGACTGCACCCTGGGGCTGGCGCAGGACGCCGTGGTCGCTGCGCGCGCGGTGGGGCCGGAAGGGCGCGTCGTGGGCCTGGAGAAGAGCCTGCCGCTCCATGTCGTCGTCTCCGAAGGACTGCGCGCCTTCGACCCGGGGCCGCGTTCCTGCCGGGTCGAGCCGGTGCACGCCGACGCGCTCAGCCATCTGCGGTCCTGTGCGGATCGGAGCTTCGATCGGGTCCTGTTCGATCCGATGTTCGCGCGCCCCACCCGGTCGCAGCCGGCCTTCGAGATGCTCCGGCGCTACGCCGACCACAGCCCGCTCACCCCCGAGATGCTGGAGGAGGCGAAGCGGGTGGCTCGACGCGCGGTGGTGGTGAAGTCTTCGCGGGTGTCGTCGGATCTTCCGAGGCTCGGCCTCCAGCGCGTGCCGCACACGCGCTATTCCGACGTCGTCTGGGCGCGCATCGATCTGGACGGATGAGCGCCCGGGCCTTCCGGCGGCAGCCGGATCCGGAACGTCGCCCCTCTCACCCGGGCGTTCTCCAGGGTGACTGTCCCACCCAGGCCCTCCACCACCTCGCGCAGGATGTAGAGGCCAAGGCCGTGCCCCCGGATGCCCTCCGGGGCGGCGCGCTCGAAGCGTCCGAAGACGCGGTCGTGGTGCTCCGTGGGAATGCCCGGGCCTCCGTCGGTCACGGAGATCTCCACGCAGTCGCTGACGCGGCGGACCTCGAGGCAGATCGGGGAGCCCCGGCCGTACTTGCAGGCGTTCTCGAGGAGCCCGGAGAGCGCCTGGCGCAGCCGGGTGCGATCGGTGACGCAGGACAACGGCTCCGCGCGGGCTTCGAGGGTGCAGCCCGCCTCCGCGACCAACTCGGCGACCTCCTCGGTGAGCTCGGCCACCAGCACCGGCAGGTCCACCTTCTCGAAGGTCAGCCGGATGCGTCCCGAGGAGAGGCGGGTGACGTCCATCATCCGGTCGACCAGGTCCCGCAGCTGGTTCGTCTGCCGCACCGCCGACTGCAGTCGGGTGCGCATCCACGGCGGGAGCAGGTCACTGGCTCCCGCGATCTGCCGCATCGCCCCCTGGAGGGTGAGGAGCAGGGTGGACAGGGGCGTGCGCAGCTCGTGCGAGGCGGCGGCGATGAACTCCTCCCGCGCCGCCACGGCGCGCCGGACCTTCTCGAGCGCCTCGTCGCGCTCCAGAGCGAAGCCGAGGCGCACCGCGATCTCCTCCAGCAGTCGCTCGTCGTCCGCGCTGAAAGGCGTGGGTTCGCCCCCGCCCAGCACGGTGATGAACCCGCGAATCTGGGCGCGCGTCCGCACGGGGACCCCCATCAGCCGGCGCACGCCCATCTGTTCGAGCACGGCGAGCTGGGAGGGCGCCCCGAAGACCCAGAGGGAGGACTTCGACGCGAGCTCCGCCGGATCGAGCCCGTGCAGGCGCGCCCGTGAGGCGCGCTGGACCGCCCAGCGGATGCACTCGGCCCCGCTCTCGGACGAGGCC
>JBAWAM010000138.1:0-19708 GCA_049589315.1 Myxococcaceae bacterium | reverse complement strand
GGTTCGCAGGTGGCGATCGGCGACGTCGACGGAGACGGCAAGCCGGACCTCGCGGTCGGCTCCCCACGCGACGACGTCACCGTCAACGAGTCGGGCGCGGTCTACCTGTACCGGCTCGGCCCCGATGGGCCGATGGCCCTTCGTCCTCCGTTGAGCCGGATCGGCGCGGGCCGCTTCGGCAGCGCGCTCGCCCTGGCGGACGTGGACGGAGACGGGGACCTCGACCTGGCCGCGGGCGCGCCGGAGAGCGATCCCGAACTCGGAGGCAGACACCGGGGCACGGTCGATGTCTTCCTGCTTCAGGCCGGCCGGGAGATCCCCGAGGTCAGCGACCTGACCCTTGGCGGCGGAGACCTCGATCCTTCGGGCGTGTACACGGCGGACACCACCAGCGCGCTGCAGTTCGGCTCGACGATCGCCACCGCCGACTTCAACCGCGACGGGAAGGCCGACCTCGCGGTGGGGTCGGTCGTGAACAACACCCGGCTGCGAGCGGGCAAGCGGCAGCCGGTCGTGTGGGTGTACCTCTCGCGAGGCGGTGCGCGTCCATTCCGGGCGGTACCCGACGCAGTGGTGGTGCCGTCGATTCCGGAGGAGGCGGTCGAAGGTCGGCTCCAGGTCGGCGCGGTGGTTGGACCGGGCGGACTTCCCCTGTTGCTCACCGGCCTCGACCAGGCGGACACCCCCGACCTGAGCGCCAGCGGCGGAAACCCTGCCCGGCAGGATGGCGGTGGCGTGTTCCTCTTCGATCTGAGCGGCCTCTCCGCCTTGGCCGAGCCGCCGGCGTCTCCGCCGCAGATCGTTCGCGCGGAGGCGTTCGCGCAGCTCTACTCGGCCCGGTCCTTCGATCGGATGGGGCGGAGCTTCGCGACCATTGACGTCGACGGCCAGCCCGGGGACGAGCTGGTGCTCGGGGCGATCAACGCGGCCGGGGAGCCGCCCAAACCGTATCCGCTCGCAGGTCGGCTCTCGGCGTATCCGCTCTCCACCCTCACGCGCGGCACCGTGACCAACAGCCCCTTCAGCTGGAGACAGGGGCAGGTCGCGGAGGTGCTGGGAACGGGGCTGGTGACGTGGCGCCCGCCTTTCGGCGATCGCCTGGTGGCCACGCTCAGCCGTGCAGACACCTCGTTCGGCGTGGCGACCGGCCGGGTGGATGTGCTCACCCGCGCGGGGAGCGGACTGTCGGAGTGGACCGCGACCTCGCATGAAGTGCCGGCGACGCCGGCCAACGAAAAGTTTGGCAGCGTGCTTGCCGCAGGCCATTCCGCGACCGGTGCGCCGCTCGCCCTCGTGGCCGCGCCGAACACCTTCGGACCTGCGGAGAACAAGGACAACCCCGGGGCGGGGAAGGTCTTCCTCTTCGACCCGGTGCCGTCGGGCGTAGCCCGGGAGGTGGCGCCTGCGCCGCTCGTCGGGAACTCGCGCCCCGTCGGCAGCGATCTCGGGTTCACCGACTTCGACGGGGACGGGCGTCAGGACCTGTTGATCGGCCTGCCCGGCTACGTCGTGCCCGGCAGTCACCGCGAAGCGCAGAACAGCGCCACGTACGAGGTGGTCCGCTCCGAGTGCCTCGGCGCCGCCGACGAGGTGGTGGGCGCGGTCGAGGTCCAGCTCGCGCAGGCCGATGGCAGCTTCGTTCCTGCGCATCGGATCTGGGCGCCCCGAAAGATTCCGGCCTGCAGCTCTACCGAGCCGGATGCATGCGTGCGGACCCGGATCGGTTCCCACCTCGTTGGCGGCTTCGACTTCAACGGCGACGGCAGGCAGGACCTCGCGGCCACGCGCCTTCGTGGGCTGGAGATCTTCGCCGGGCGACCGGTCGACAGTCCCCAACTCGCGAAGCTCACCATGGGGTGCGATCCGCTGTTCTCAGCGCCTGCCACCCGCGTCACCAGCGCGCCCGCATCGCTCGGCGACCTGGACGGCGACGGGTGCGACGACGTCGGCTACCGCTATCAGGACAGCGGCTTTGCGATCGTCTTCGGCTTCGACCCTTCCGGCGCCCGCTGCGGTGGCAAGACGACCGCGACCACCCTCCAGATCGGCGGCTTCGATCGCCTCGCCGGTGGAGACCTCCGGCTGGGCGGTGCGGCGGCGCGGGTCCGGAACTTCTTCGGAGACGGGCGCGACTTCGTCGCGGTGAGCGCGGGGAGCATGCCCTTCGAGGCCGTGCGGCAGAGCGGGGTGCTGTTGTTCGACGTCGCCACGCTGCTCCAGCGGCGGGTGGTTGGAAGTTCCGCGCAGGTCGAGGCGTACAGCGAGGGGATGGACCCCGTTCCCCTGCTGCACCGGGAGACGGCGACTGGATTCGGGGCCTCGCTTGCGAGCGGGATCGATCTCACCGGAGACGGGATGACCGAACTGGTCGTCGGCGCCACCGAGGCGAACGTGGGCAAGCCCTCCAGTGGCGGCGTCTTCGTCTTCTCCGGCGTCGGTCAGTCCCCGGGGCGGATGGAGCCGTTCCTCCCGGTGGCGGGCGAGATGCTCGAGAAGTCACTCTTCGGCGCGCGTGTGTCGTGGGCGCCGGCGAACGGAGGCTCCGCTCCGTTCCTCCTGATCGGGGCGCCCAACAGCTTCCGCACCGGGACGCAGAACGGGACCGCCTGGTACCTGCCGCTTCCAGCCCCCTGAGGGAACGCCACCTTCGCAGCACTTTTCCTGCAGGAGCGGTGGAGGGTCTCTCCCGCCTGGATTTTTCGCATATTCATCGCGGATCTCGGCTGCGAGTGCGTAAACAACCACGTCGCATTGTCGACAGCGCTTCGGATCAAGATGTGCGTTCCAATGGGCGCACATAACTGGAACATCGGAAGCGTTGCCGGCGTCCTCCTGGCATTGCTCAGCGCGACAGCATCGGCGCAGGGCTTCGACGGTCAGCGATATCAACCGGCAATGGGTGCGGCAGGTGGCTTCGTGATCGAACGGCCCATCGTGCCGCGCCACCTCGGCTATTCGTTCGGACTCATCGGGAACTACGGCCACGACCCGGTGGTGATTCGTCGCATCGGCTCGCCCGAAATCGTCGGGCGACCGCTGCAGCACGCGCTCACCGCCGACCTCCTGGCCTCCTTCGCGCTCTTCAACGTGCTCGAGCTCGGCGTCGACGTGCCGCTCCACGCGCTCTACATGGGCGACACCTCGTTCGCGGGGGCACGCGCTGCTCCGGGCATTGGCGACATACGCCTGATGCCGAAGTTGGCTCACACCTTCGGTGGCAGTTTCGCGCTCGGTCTTGCGGCGCCCATCACCGTTCCCACCGGAGATCCCGGGGCGCTTCGCGGCAACGGCGGCCTCACTGTGCATCCACAGCTCTTGATGGGCTTTCGAGGCCGGCGGTTCAGCGTCAGCGCCAACGCCGGAATGCGCCTCCGCCCCGAAGATGCGCCCAGCGACATCCTTGGCGACGAGGTCACCTATGGGCTCGGAGCGCAGATCCCGCTGCTGCCGCGGCGCGACATGCTCGACCTCTACGTCGAAGGGTTCGGAAGCTACTACCTGGGTTCGAATCTGGTCGGGCTCTCGAGCCTCCCGATCGAAGCGCTCGCCGGACTCGCGCTGAGGCCGCACCCGGACTGGACGATCGAGCTCGGCGGCGGCGGCGGCATCACGCGCGGCGTCGGTGACCCGCTGTTCCGGACCACGCTCGGCGTTCGCTACAACCCGGTGCCGGCGAGCGACTACAAGGATTCCGACAACGACGGCGTAGGTGATCACACCGACAAGTGTCCCCGCAGAGCCGAGGACGAGGACGGCTTCGAGGACGCCGACGGGTGCCCCGAGTACGACAACGATCGCGACGGCGTGAGCGACGAACGCGACGAGTGCCCGGACGAACCCGAAGGCCGCATTGGCGACGGAGACGGCTGCCCCGAACCGGACGTCTCGATTGTCCGAGGTCGCATCGTGATCAAGGGCAAGGTGCAGTTCGAGACCGGGTCGACCCACCTCAAGCCGAAGAGCCACCGCCTGCTCGACCGGGTCGCGGTGCTCATCAAGAAGAACCCGGAAGTTCGCCGCGTTCGCATCGAAGGGCACACCGACGAGGTCGGCCCGAAGAGAAGCAACCAGGAGCTCAGTCGAGATCGGGCGGATGTCGTGAAGAAGGAGCTGATCCGTCGCGGTGTCCCTGCGAAGAAGCTGGAGAGTCGGGGCTACGGCGAAACGCGCCCGGTGGCGCCCAACAAGACGGCCGCGGGCCGAGCCAAGAACCGGCGCGTCGAGTTCACGCTGATCAATTAGAGGCCACCATGAACACGAACTTCCCGCGTGCTGTCCTGTTCGGCGTGGCGGCCAGCCTCCTCTGGGCGGCGCCGGCGCTGGCGCAATCCTTCCCTGAAGACGACGCGTGGGTTCCGCTCCACTGCGCCGACGACGACGTGATGACGGACCGGTTCCGGGACGAATCCGGAGCCACTGCGGAGCGAGACCTCGTCGGCAATCTCGATCACCCGGCCGGGGCACTCGCCGCGGATGACGAGTTCCTGTACGTGCGAATCCGGTTGGAGAGGGACCCGGTCCCGAACGGCGAGCCGCGTCCGTTCGCGTGGGGCATCCTGCTCGATACGGATGAAACGCTGACCGACTACGAAGTCCTCATCCACGCCAACGGCATCGGCAGGACCGTGTCCCTCTACAAGAACTCGAGCACCACGCTCTCGGACGATCCGACCGACCCGCCCGATGAGCCTGCGGTGAAGAGCTACCCGTTCGCCGACAATGCGCGCAGCGTCCGCGCTCGAGGCTCCAGCTTCGGTGACGACGACGACTTCTTCCTCGAGGTCGCCATCCCCTGGGCGGATCTCGAGCCGCTCGGCATCGGGCCCGCCACTCCGGTGGTGGCCTGGGCTGCCACATCGAGCAACTCGACCACGCTGAACGGGGACTTCGCCTGCTGGGACGACGCGATCGGATCGCCCACGCTTTCGGAGACGGCCGCGGACCGGACGGTTCTCGATCCCTGGATCGACTCGGATGGAGACGGGTACACCGACCGTAGCGAGTGGAGCTCCGGCACTGATCCGAAGCGCACCACCGATCATCCTTCTGGCGAACCGGACGCGAACGTCCTCGCCGGAGGCGGCGGCTGCCAGAGCGTCCCGGTGCCATCATCGATCCTGGCGCTGTTGACCTGTGCCTTCGCGCTCTGGAGGCGCAGCTGAACACGCGCTGCGCAACCGCTCGGCGTGCCGGCCGGAGCACAGCCGAGCCTGTGCAAGAGGAGGGTCGAAGCGCTGCGCGCTCGTGGGGAGTTCATTGACTAGGATCGAGTCCGCTGCGGCGGCCGAACCGAGAGGTGCTCCTCATGAATACAGATTCCCCGATGCTGCTCGCGGCCGCGACCGTGGAGGGCACGACCGGACTCGCGCAGGACATTCGCGTGGGCAAGCACCAGCTCACCGCGGATGAACCCGTCACGAACGGCGGCGCAGACAGCGGACCTACGCCGTTCCAGCTGCTGGTGAGCGCGCTCGGTGCGTGCACTGCGATCACACTGAAGATGTACGCGCAGCGGAAAGGCTGGGACCTCGGCGCGCTCAGCGTGAAGCTCAAGCTGTTCCGCGACGGAGAGGTCGAACGCGTGGAGCGCGTGCTCTTTGCCAGCCCGGACCTCACGGCGGAGCAGCGCGAGCGGCTCCTCCAGATAGCCGGCAAGACACCGGTGACGAAGACCCTCTTGCGCAGCCTGCGCATCGACACGGAGTTCGCGCCATGAACGACAACGATGATGTCGAGATGATTCTCGCGGCGCGCAGTGCGGACCTGCCTGGCGGGCTGCACGTGTTGCGCGCACTGCCGCAGGCACGACGCCGCATGGTGGGACCGTTCGTCTTTCTCGATCAGATGGGACCGGCGACGTTCTCGCCCGGAAGCGGGATTGCAGTGGGCCGGCACCCGCACATCGGGCTGTCGACGGTGACCTACCTCTTCGAAGGTGAAGCGGTGCACCGCGACAGCCTGGGCTCTGTCCAACGCATCACCCCGGGCGCGGTGAACTGGATGACGGCGGGACGTGGCATCGCGCACTCCGAGCGCGGGACGCCGGAGTCGATGGCGAAGGGCGGGAAGCTCTCCGGGATCCAGATCTGGGTCGCGTTGCCGCAGCAGTTCGAGGAGCAGGAGCCTTCTTTCGTCCATCATCCCGCGGACACGCTGCCGGAAGGCGAGGAGGCGGGCGTGCGCTGGAAGGTGGTCGCAGGCGCCTGGTACGGCGTGCGCTCGCCCGTGAAGACGCACTCGGAGTTGTTCTACGTCGTGACGCAGTTGGAGTCCGGTTCGGTCCTGCGCGTCGCCGCAGACTGCGAGGAGCGCGCGGCGTACGTCGTGGAAGGCGCCCTGGAGCTGGGCACGGGCGTGTTGCGCCCCGGAGAGCTGGCCGTGTTCCGTCGAGGCTCGGAGGTCTTGCTGCGTGCGTGCGAGGACTCCCGCGTGCTCGTCTTCGGCGGTGAGCCGCTCGATGGTCCGCGCCACATCTACTGGAACTTCGTCTCCAGCTCCAAAGAGCGGATCGAGCAGGCGAAGGCGGACTGGCGCGCCCAGCGTTTCGCCGGGATCGAGGGTGAGCCGGACTACATCCCCCTACCGGGCGACCCGGTGCCGACGGTGAATTACCCCTAACGATTCCGGCGGGTCGAGCTTCACCTCAGAGACTCCAGGGCATGCCGCCGTCTTGAATTCGGCAGTCCACCTGTCCTCTTGGCCAACGCATGTTGCACTGCGTCATGAGCCGTCTAGGTTGTGGACGGAGCGCCAAACACACAGAGGGGGTCTCGAGATGAAGTCGTCCTTTTCAAGGCACGCGTATTCGCGAACTGCCTGCGCCGTGATGCTGCTGGCGGCGGCTGCAGGATGCGGTGAAGGCGCCGTGGATTCGGTGGAGCCGGGCGCGCCGGAGCTGCTCGAGAGCAGCGCGGAGCTTTCGGTGATGACGCCGCTGGCCCGCTCGCAGAACCTGGCGACGGAGATCGTCGTGGACGGCATGAGCGTGTACTGGGTTGAAATCCCCTTCGGCTCGGATGGCAAGTCCCGGATCATGAAGCGCTCGAAGAGCGCGATGTCGATGAGCTTGCCCCAGCAGGTGGCCGCGGAGGAGGGCAGCATCTTCCATCTCACGGCGGACGCCTCCAACCTGTACTGGCTCAGCCAGACCTACGCAGACGCCCAGTTCCACGTCACCGTCCACCGGGTGTCGAAGTACGGCGGCGTGGTGACGACCCTGCCCGGTTTTCCTTCGCAGCCCTATGCGTTGACGACGGACGACTCGCACTTCTACGTCGCGGCCGGAAACCAGATTCAGCGTGTGTCGAAGTGGACCGGAGCACGGCAGGTGGTCGTGGACCTGGAGGATGCCGCCTACATCAACCTGCTCGTGGACGCGACCCACGTGTATTGGCTCAACTACCGCGGGATCTTCAGGGCACCCAGGTCCGGCGGGACCCCCACGCAGCTTGTAACCGAGACCCCGCACGCGTTCGTGCTGAGTGGCAACGACCTCTATTACGTCCCGTTCAACTCCACCGATTTGAAGCGCGTGAGCAAGGCAGGAGGGACCGCAACGACCGTGTTGTCGGACTTCCGGCCGAGCAGCCAGTGGTACTCGAGGTCCCCCGAGCTTCCGTTCGTCGTGTCCGGCAGCGATGTCATCTGGCTGGACGCGTACGGCAGCAGTGAGGGGGACCAGGGGCGGGTGCTGAAAGCGTCGCTGCTCACCGGGACAACGCAGGTCATCGCCGCGGATCTGTCGGGCCTGACGAACCTGGCCGTGGACGCGTCCTACGTCTACTGGACGAGCCTGGGAACGTTCACGCATATATGGCCGCCCGAACACAACCGGGACGGCGCGATTCTCAAGGCCCTCCGTTAGCGGGTGCATCGGAATCTCCGGGAAGGAGGATGGGCTTTTCTGGGCTAGGATCAGGTCCAGAGGAACTCGACATGGCGATCGGCAAGGTGATCAAGGGTGAGGGGATCTCCGACCCGGGGACGGACGCGCGGCCAGCGCTTCGTCCCCCTCGTCCCGGCGTAGTGAACGCCGAGGTCTTCGACGCCCACCAGTCCGCCCACGCAATCATCGAGGCGGCGAAGAAGCAGGCGCAGGAGCTCCTCGACGCCGCGCAGGTCGAAAAGGAGCAGGTCTTCGACGAGGCGCGGGAGGCCGGACGTCAGCAGGGGCTGGCCCAGGTGAGTGAGCAGCTCGTCCGCGCGAAGCTGCTGCAGACCCAGGTGCTCCAGCAGGCGGAGAAGGAGATCGTCGCGCTGGCCTGCAAGGTCGCCGAGAAGATCATCGGGAAGGATCTCGAGCGGAGTCCGGAGCTGGTGGTGGAGATCTGCGCCACGGCGATCGAGACCGTTCGCGGTGCCCAGCAGATCGTGATCCGGGTCAACCCGAAGGACGCGGCGATCCTCCGGGAGCACAAGCCGCGGATGATGGAGCTGATCGGTCGTGTGAGGGAGATCGCGATCAAGGAGGACGCGGACGTGGCGCGGTTCGGCTGCATCATCGAGACCGACTCCGGCACCATCGACGCGCAGCTGGTGACCCAGCTCGAGATGCTGACCAACGTGCTGGTTGGCGACTCGGCGAAGAAGGACGGGCCGGCGTAATGGCGATCGATCTCTCGCGGTACTACCAGCTCATCAAGGAGGCCCAGACCGTGCGGGTGCGCGGTCGGGTCACCGAGCTCACGGGCCTGGTGATCAAGGCCGCGGTCCCCGGCGTCCGGGTGGGCGAAGTGGTGGAGATCCGCGGACGCAACCGCGGCAAGGTGAAGGCCGAAGTCGTCGGCTTCCAGGGCGACGAGGTGATGCTCATGCCGCTGGGCGAGCTCAGCGGCATCGGACCCGACAGCGAGGTGATCCCCTCGGGCAGGCCGCTCACGATCCAGGTGGGTGAGGGCCTCCTGGGGCGCGTACTCGGAGGACTGGGCCAGCCGATCGATGGAAAGCCGCTCCCGCCCGGCCTCATCGAGTGGTCGGTGGATCGCGACTGCCCGGATCCCTTCACCCGTCGGCGCATCGAGAAGCCCCTGCCGCTTGGGCTGCGCTGCGTGGACGGGCTGCTCACCGTGGGCGAAGGGCAGCGCATCGGCCTGTTCGCAGGTTCCGGCGTGGGTAAGTCCACGCTCATGGGCCAGATCGCCCGGAACACCAAGGCCGAGCTCAACGTGATCGCGCTGATCGGCGAGCGTGGCCGCGAGGTCCGCGAGTTCATCGAGGACGCGCTGGGTGAAGAGGGCCTGGCGCGATCGGTGGTGGTGTGCGCCACCTCGGACCAGCCATCGCTCGTGCGTCTGCGCGCCGCCTACGTGGCCACCGCCATCGCCGAATACTTCCGCGACCGCGGCGGCAACGTGATGTTCATGCTGGATACGGTGACCCGTCTGGCGCGTGCCCAGCGTGAGATCGGTCTGGCGGTGGGTGAGCCGCCGGCGCGACAGGGTTATCCGCCGTCGGTGTTCTCGATGCTTCCGAGGATCCTCGAGCGGACCGGCAACTCGGACAAGGGTGGGTGCACTGCCATCTACACGGTGCTGGTGGCCGGCGGTGACATGGAGGAGCCCATCGCCGACGAGGTCCGCGGTATTCTCGACGGTCACTTCATCCTGAACCGCGCGCTCGGCGAACGGAACCAATGGCCGGCCATGGACGTCCTCGCCTCGCTGTCCCGTGTCATGAGCGGGATCGCCTCGCCCGAACACAAGAAGGCCGCGGGCAAGCTGCGCGAGACACTGGCGACCTACGAGAAGCAGCGCGATCTCATCCTGCTGGGCGCGTACCAGTACGGGACCGATCCGAAGACCGACTACGCCATCGACAAGTACGAGGAGATCATCGCCTTCCTCAAGCAGAGCACCGACGAGAACGTCCCGTTCGAGGAGACCGTCCAGCAGCTCGTGGACATGTTCGCGGACTGAGCCTGCTGGGTGTCGAACACTCGCGCCGGGTGAGGTAGGCTCCCTCCCAGGATGCCCCCGTATCGCCTTCAGACCCTGCTGGAGATCCGCGAGCGCGCGAAGGAGGCCGCGGAGCAGGCCTTCGCCGAAGCGATGCAGGCCCTGGCGAAGGAAAAGCAGAAGCTGAAGGAGATGGAGGAGGAGCTCGAGCGTCGCAAGCGCGAGCGGAAGCAGAAGGTGTTGGCCTACCTCGAGGAGGTCATGAGCAAGGGCGTGGGGGCGGGCGGCTTGAACATGATGAACCGGTTCGAGGAGCGCCTGAAGGACGAGGAGGTCCAGCTCGCGCTGGAGATCGACGGCCAGAAGGAGGCGGTGAAGGCGGCGGAGCGGCTCGTGGAGGAGAGGCGGCGGGAGATGGCCGAGGCGGCGAAGGAGCTCAAGGCCATCGAGAAGCACAAGGAGAGCTGGCAGAAGCAGGTCCGCGCCGAACGGGAGATGCGTGAGGAGCTGTCCCAGGAAGAGATCGGCAACGCGTTGCACCTGATGAGGTCCCGCAAGTGAGTCGCGTCGACGATGATCGCCAGGCGCAGCGCCTGGCCGAGCGCCTGATGCTCGAGAAGCGCCAACAGGAGCAGCGCGCCCAGGAGCGGAGCAAGAGCGGCCGCACCTTCGCCGGGCTCATCAACGACGGCCAGGCGCAGAAGGCACAAGGCGAGAAGCAGCAGCACGCCGCCCGGGCCCAGGGCGAGCACGCGAAGGGCGCGCAGCTCGAGCAGGGGCAGGGCGATCTGCTCGCTGATGCCACCCTGCTCCTGGAAGGCCAGGACGAGAAGCGCACCTCGGACCAGGGGCGCACGCGTCAGCAGGGCAAGGCTTTCGGGGAACGACTCAAGCAGGCCCGGGCAGGGGAGGGAGCGCGCGCAACGGAGGGGCGGTTCGCCGACGCCGGGCGCGACGTCGCCACCGCGGAGGGACGGGTCCACGACACGCGGTCCTCGGAAACGCGCGCCGAGAGCCGGCGGGAGGACGCGCAGCTCGGTCGAGATGCCCTCTCCGAGCGGGGCGAGGCTTCGGGGAAGGGCTCGTCCAGCGGCGCCGGAACCGGTGCGCTTCGGGGCAAGGGAGACCTCAAGTCGGACGCGGACGGGGGCGGCCAGAAGGACTCCGGCGGCGGGGGCGACAAGAACCAGGGCAAGGACGCGCCGTTCGCGGGAGGAGGGTTCCGCTTCAACCCCGCCTTGATGGCACCCGTCCCGGTGGCCCGGCCGAAGGAGACGAGCGCGTCGGAGCGCCTCCGGGCGCTGGCCAACGAGATCGCGCAGAAGATCGTCGAGCGCGTACGGGTAGGAACCAACGCCGCGGGGATGGCCGAGTTCCAGATCGACCTTCGCAGCTCGGTGTTGGCCGGGTTGTCGATCAAGGTGAGTGGTGGCAACGGGAAGATCCGCGCCCTGTTCGCCGGGTCCGATCGAGAGGTGCTCAAGTTGCTCCGGGACAATGCTGAGTCGCTGAAGCAGGCCCTGGGTGGACGGGGACTGACCCTGGAAGATCTCCGCATCGAGGAGCGCGCGTGAGACGCGAAGAGCGAACGCAGCTGGTGACCTTGCCCGCCTTCGCGCCGAGCGGGAAGGCGTGGCGGCCGTTCACGTTCAAGGGGCTGGAGAAGGTCTCCCGCTCACACCTGATCCTCACGCAGAAGCTGGAGTGGCTGCTCCCTTCGGCGTCTTCGACGGGGCGGGCCAGTCCTCAAGTTCTTGCCCGACTCCAGGAACTGTTCGAGCTCGACGCGGACCTGCGGGTCGATTCGGTCCACGTCATCCAGCCGAAGGAGCTCCGCCGCTTCCTGGCGCAGCCTTCGTTCATCGCGTCCCTGGCGCCGCTCCCGCACAAGCCGCGCGGCTTCCTGGAGATCGACCTCGCCCTGGCGCACGGGGGCATCGACATCCTCCTCGGCGGCGGGGGCGATACGGTCGAGCTACGACCGCTGACCGACATCGAGGAGGGCGTGATGTCCTTCGTCGTCCTCGAAATGCTCCGCGCGCTCTCACCGTGCGTTGCGCCGGGGCTGCCCCGGCTCCGGATGGAGAGCCACCTCCGCAGCGTCGACGAGGCGGTGGGCGTCCTCGGGGACGAGCCGCAGGTCGTGGTCGTCCAGTTCAAGTGCGTGCTCGGGCCGCACAACGGGTTCGTCCGGATCATCCTTCCCTCGTCGGTGCTGGGCCTGGCCAACCCGCCGGACCATTCGCCCGAGGCGTCCGCACGGCGGAACGCGTTGTTCCAGCAGAACTCCGGCCGGCTGACCGGGATCAAGGCGTGGCTGCGAGCCGAGGTGGGCCGCGTGGAGATCGCCTCGTCGGACCTGGCGAGCCTGCGTCCGGGCGACGTCGTGCTGGCGGACGAGATCTCCGTGCGCTGCGACCGGGGCGAGGAAGGGACCGCCGAGCTGCGGGTGGGGATGGGACGGGTGGGGCGGATGGACGCCGAGGTCTTCCTCGACGAGCAAGGACGCTACCTGGCGCGGATCGCCGACTTCGTCTTCGGTGGCGCGGCGCGCGAGGAGGCACCCGCCGAGGCGGCGACACCGCCGGAGCAGGACGAGGACGTGACGAACCCCACCGGGGCACGCATTCCCGGGGAGAGGAGCATGGTGGACGAGTCGAGTTCGAAGGAGGGAGGGGAGCTTCTCAACGACATCCCCCTCCAGATCGCGGTGGAGTTGGCGCGGGTTCCCATCACGGCCGAGCAGGTGGTGTCGCTGCGTGTCGGACAGGTCGTCGACCTGAACCGGGTTCCGGGCGAGCCGGTCGAGCTCTCGGTCAACGGGAAGATCGTCGCGCGCGGCGAGCTGGTCGAGGTCGAGGGGCACCTCGGGGTGCGGATCCTCTCCATGGCGGGCTAGCATCCAGTCGTGGCCAACGAGACGCCCAGGCTGAAGGCGGACGTCGACCTGCGGCAGCTTTCGCTGACGCCGGTAGAGACTTTCTTGCTGTCTCGCGTGGACGGGCGCACCTCGGTCGATCAGCTCGTGCACCTGGTTCGTCTGCCCGAGGCGATCGTCCACCGCATGCTCGCGCGCTTCGTGCGCGAAGGCGTGCTGAGCGTGGCGCCCGCCGCATCCGCGCCTACTGCGCCGGCGCCTGCGCAAGCCGCGCCTGGACCCGATCAAGCCTCGGCTGTACCGACGATCCCGGACGATCCATCCGATCAAGCGGCGTCCGAGGCGGCCACCGAAGGCGCCACGCATCGGGCGCTCTTCGAGACCCGACTCCGAACGCTGGATGAGGAGGCGCGGGTCGCCCTGGCCGCGCACGCCCACGAGCCCGAGCTCTCCGCCCTGTGCTTCGACCCGCTGCCCCGCGTCGTGCAGAGACTCCTCGAGAACGCCCGGGCCGCGCTGGCGCACGCGAGGTTGATCGCCGCGCACCACCGGGACCCTCGAGGGCTCGAAGCGCTGGCGGCGCGGGCGGAGCTGTTCCGCGATGCGCAGGTCCAGCGGCTGCTGCTCCGCAATCCGCAGTTCCCGGAGGCGCTGCTCAGGCGGATGCTGGCCTCGCGGCGCATGCTGGACATCTACAAGATCGCGATCAGCCGGGAGGCGACGGAGCGGGCGAAGCGAACGGCGATGCAGACCCTGCGTCAGCGCTTCGCGTCCGGCGCTGCGGAGGAGCGGGTCGAGCTCATCTTCAACACCGAGGGACGCGCGCTGGGCGGGCTCGCCGGGATCGCGGTGGACGGCAAGACGGTGGCCCTGCTCTGCGCGCGCAGCGTGCACTCGACCCTGCTCATCCAGAACATCGCGCGATGGGCCGCCGCGCCGCCGCCGCTGATCGCGCACCTCCTCAAGCAGCCGGTGGTGCGCAGACAGCCTCAGCTCCGGGCCGCGCTCGCGCGTCACCCGAATGCGCCTTCCGACGCACGCTGACCGAGCAGGCGCGGCGTGGTCGGTTTTGACCCTCTCCAGCGCGACGGGGATTCGATCCACCCTGCAACGGTGAAAGACGAAGTCCGCAGCATCTCGGTCCAGTACCCCAGCCGTCGAACGTTCCTCACCGCGTCACGCGCCGAAGGCTCCTCCCTGATGCTGTTCGTACCCACCGCGGAGGAGGTCCGCCCCGGAGAGCTCGTGCGCCTGGAGATCCAGGTGGGCAGCTTCGATCGGCGCTTCGAGCTCGTCGGCCGGGCGGGATCACCCACTGCGGTGCGGATGGGGCTCGTGCGCGAGCCGGGCTTCGGGTTCTCCATCGAAGGCGCGTTCAAGCGGGACGCGGCCGAGATGATCGCGCTGTGCGCGGGGCGGACGCCCTCGCTCGGCACCGCGGCCTGTCAGCGCTATGCGGCCGACATCCGCTGCACCGTTCAGGATGGCTCCCGGCGGCTCCTCGCCCGGGTCTCGGATCTGTCCGCGGGTGGGATGTTCGTCGCCACCCAGACTCCCGGAAAGCTCGCTCCCGGGACGATGGTGGAGGTGACCTTCGAGCCACGACTGTTCGGGCTGGGCGGGACCCGGGTCGACGCGAAGGTGGTGTGGCGCGGGAAGAAGCGCGGCCTCTCCGGCTTCGGCGCACGCTTCATCGAGAACGGCCCGGGGCTGCAGCGGGTGTTCCGCAAGTATCTCGAGAGGCGCATCTCGCTTCAGGACGCCAGCCGGAACGTTGACGCCGGGTAGATCACGACCGCACCAGCAGGCGGCCAGGCATCCTCTCTCCTTGGAGGGCGCCCCCAGAGTGGTCTACCGTTGACCCGTGGCATTTTTCAGAACGATGGCATTGACGCGCGCGGCCGCGCTGACCCTGGCGCTGGCACCCGCAGCGTGGGCCGAGGACGCCGCGCGTGCACCCATTCCGACTGCCGTTCCTGCGGCGACGCCGGAGTCGATCTCCGCACCGACGCCGGCAGTCGCAACCGGCGAGTCGGCGCGGGGAACCGTGGTCCCGGCGCAGGGCGGTTCGTTCGGGCAGGTGCCTGCTGACGACGAGCCGGAGAGCCTCGTCGGGACGTTGCTCCGGACCCTGCTGCTGTTGGCCATCGTGCTCGGGGTCGTCTACGTGAGCCTGAACTACGGGCTTCGGAAGCTGATGGGCGTTCGAGGTCTCCCGACGGGCCGCTCCTCGCTGGTGAAGGTGATCGAGCGCATCCCGCTGGACCCGAAGCGCTCGCTGTTCGTCGTGCAGGCCGCGGGGGAGTACCTCCTGATCGGCGGCGGTGACGACGGACTGAACCTCCTCGGCAAGCTGGACACCTCCGAGGTCGAACGCGTCCTCGAACAGCAGCTCAAGAACGCTCCCCAGATGAGTCCCTTCCTGCAGAAGCTGCTGTCCCGCAAGGGCGGAACGCCCCCGGCCAACAAGGTGTGATGTGACCTGGACGCACTCGCTCTACCGACTCTCCGTCGTCCCCGTACTCCTTCTGTCGGCGCTGGCGCAGGCCCAGGGGCGCAAGGGCGGCGGCGCAAGCATCGACAAAGCGACGGAGATCGCAAACCAGACGATCAGCTCCGACTCGTTCGCGAACCGGCCGCTGATCCTGATCCTCGCGCTGGCGGCGCTGTCGCTCGTCCCGTTCGTCCTGATGATGGTGACGAGCTTCGTGAAGATCTCGGTCGTGCTGTCGATCGTCCGATCGGCGCTGGGCACGCAGCAGATCCCGCCCACCCAGGTGATCACGGGGCTCGCGATCATCCTCACCGTGTACATCATGGCGCCGGTGGGGCAGGCCATGTTCCGGGCCGCAGAGGTGGACATCCTCGGCAAGGGCGGCACGGTGTTCTCCTCGCAGACGGTCGGCCAGATGATGGACGCGGCGGACCGCGCCAAGGAGCCGCTGCGTGAGTTCCTGGTGAAGAACGTGATCCCCAAGGATCGGGCGCTCTTCTACAACCTCGCCCGGAAGATGCGGACCGGCGAGGACCGGAACTCGATCGGCGACCGCGACTTCATGGTGATCGTCCCCGCGTTCGTCGTCTCCGAGCTGAAGGAGGCCTTCCAGATCGGGTTCATCCTCTTCGTGCCGTTCATCGTGATCGACATGGTGGTGGCGAACATCCTGCTCGCGCTGGGCATGCACATGCTGTCGCCCACCACCATCTCGATGCCCTTCAAGCTCCTGCTCTTCGTTTTGGTCGACGGCTGGTACCTCATCGCCAAGGGACTGGTCGTCGGATACCTCTAATGACGTCGGTTCGCCCGTCCTCCACTGCCGACTGCCAACTGCCGACTGCCGACTGCCAACTGCCGACTGCCGACTGACATGCACCACCTGACCGTCATCACCCAGGAAGCCCTCTACATGGTCCTGATCGCCTCGGCGCCGCCGGTGGTGATGAGCCTGCTGATCGGCTTCATCATCTCGGTGTTCCAGGCGACCACCCAGATCCAGGAGCAGACGCTCACGTTCGCACCCAAGGTCCTCGTCGTCTTCGGCGTGCTGGCGCTCTCCGGCGGTTGGATTGGGAGCCAGTTGCTGCGGTTCACCTTCCACCTGTTCGACCGGTTCCCGGAGATGCTCGGGCGATGAACCTGGCCGACGCGCTCGCCGAGTTCGGAGTCACGGTGAACATCTCGATGGTGATCCTCACCATCGCCCTGCTCATGGCGCGCGTGCTGCCGGTCATCATCCTCTCGCCCTTCCTCGGCGGAGAGGCGGTCCCCACCGAGGTGAAGATCGCCCTCGGGGTGACGCTGGCGATCGTCCTGTATCCGTTCGTGGCGGATCAGATCCCCTCCATCCCCACCACGCCGCTCCTGTTCATCCTGGTGCTCCTCAAGGAGCTGTTCGTCGGAGTGTGCCTCGCCTTCATCGTGAACCTGGTGTTCGAGGCGGCGAGGGTTGCGGGCACGTTGATGGATACGCTTGGCGGCACCGCGATGGCGCAGCTCCACGTTCCGCAGATCCAGCAGACGGTGTCGCTCTTCGCCAGCCTCAAGCTCCAGTTCGCGGTGGTGCTCTTCCTCACCCTGAACGGGCATCACCTGGTGATCGAGGCGCGGGGGGACAGTCTGCGCAGCGTGCCGCTCCATGGGCTGCCGCGCTTCTCCGGCGGCGCCTGGCCGTTCTTCGAGCTGATGATCCGGGTCTCCGCCGAGCTGTTCATGGTCGGCATCGCCCTGTCCGCGCCGGTGCTGCTGGCCACGTTCCTGACCGACCTGTCGCTCGGGATGATCAACCGGGTGGCGCCGCAGATTCAGGTCTTCTTCATCTCGATGGCGATCAAGCCGATGGTCGCGGTGCTGATGGTGCTGGTCTCGCTCCATCTGCTGACCGTCCGGTTCGAGCGCGAGTTCCGGCACATGTTCGACGTGTTGCGCGACGCGCTCGGAAAGCTCGCCTGATTCGGAGGCCTTGAACCGTGTCCGAATCCAGCGGCGAGAAGACCGAAGAACCGACGCAGAAGAAGATCGACGACTCGCGCAAGCAGGGTCAGGTGTGGAAGAGCCGCGACCTGACGGGCGTGGCCGTGTTCCTGGTCGGCCTCGGGGTGGTGAAGTTCACCTGGCCGATGGTCGAGGAGCAGGTCCAGGAGCTCTTCCGATTCGCCTTCGAGCAGGTGGCCCATCCGGACGACCTCGTCCGGGCAATCCCTGCGTCCCTGCTGATGGGGCTCACCTCGGTGGTGCTCCTCACCGCGCCGGTGGCGGTGGCCGCGGCAATCGTCGGAGGGCTGGTCGACTTCCTCCAGGTCGGTCCGCTGTTCACCCAGGACCCGCTCACCCCGAAGCTGGAGAAGCTCAACCCGATCGCCGGGGCCAAGAACATCTTCTCCAAGAAGCAGTTGGTGGAGATGATCAAGTCCACCCTCAAGATCGTCATCGCCGCGTACGTCGTGTACGGCGCGGTGCGTGACGCGTTGGCCGAGGTCGTGCTTTCGGTCCGGGGCGACGCCTCGATGACGATGAACGTGCTGGGCGATCTCGTCTTCCAGGTCTCGGTGCGTGTCGGAATCCTCTTCGCCGTCTTCGCGATCTTCGACGTCTGGTTTCAGCGCCGGTCGTACATGAAGGAGCTGATGATGACGAAGGACGAGGTGAAGCGAGAGTACAAGGAGAGCGAAGGCGACCCGCACCACAAGGCCAAGCGCAAGGAGCTGCACCAGGAGATCCTCGAGGGCGCCCAGATGGAGGCGGTGAAGAGCGCGGACGTCATCGTCACCAACCCGGACCACGTGGCCGTGGCGCTCCAGTACGACCGGGAGAAGGACCAGGCCCCGCGGGTGATATGCAAGGGCATCGACTCCCGCGCCGAGCGGATCAAGGCACTGGCGAAGGCGCACGACGTGCCGCTCATGCGGAACGTGCCCCTGGCGCACGCGCTCCTCCGGATCGAGGTCGACCAGGAGATCCCCGAAGATCTGTACGACGCGGTGGCCGAGGTCCTCAACTTCGTCCACGGGCTGCGTCAGGGATACACTGCTCCCCATGGATGACGAGGCGCCGATCGCCGTCGCCCTGAAGTACGACCGGGAGAAGGACAACGCCCCCCGGGTCGTGGCCAAGGGGCTCATGTTCAAGGCGGAGAAGATCAAGGAGATCGCGAAGCAGTACGGCGTCCCGGTGATGCGGAACGTGCCGCTCGCCAACGCCCTGGTGCGCGTGGACGTCGGCGAGGCGGTCCCCGAGGAGCTGTACGACGCGGTCGCCGAGGTCTTGAACTTCGTCTACGCCCTCCAGCAGGAGCAGCAGAAGGGATAGACTGGGGCGCACATGGCCAAGATCAACCCGCAACCTCCCCGTGTACCCCTCTGGCCCTGGGGCGGTCCGAAGAGCGTCCGCGAGCGTCTGGTCGATCCCAGCCAGCTCGACCGGAAGAAGAAGTCGGGGCGCAAGCCCGATCCGAAGAATCCGGCGCTGCCGTCAGCGGAGCTGCTGGACTTCATCGGACCCGGGCATACCTCTGAGGAGCTCCGGCTGCCGCTGCCGCCGAATCCGCGGGGGCATGATGCCGACCTCGAGGCCTTCAACGATCGTCCCCACCTCGGCAGCGCCCTGATGCGGGCCGGCGAGGACCAGACCCGCGCCCTGGAGAAGGGGCTCGACCGGCTCAACGCCTCCGCTGATCGGCTGGATCGCCTGCGTGCGCTGATCGGCCGGGAGCAGCAGATGCTGGCGATGGTGGCGCAGCTCAACGACGACGTGGAGGAGATCCAGCGTCGCATGCGCGAAGAGCAGCGGGAGAAGGGCTACTAGATGCAGCAGATGCTCCAGAAGTGGGCTGAAGGGAAGGCCACGCTGAAGGACGTGCGCGGCTACACCGACGAAGAGCTCTACTCGATCGCCCGCACCGCCTACATCTTCTACCACCAGGGCAAGCTCGCTGAGGCGCGGGTTCTGTTCCAGGGCCTGTACGCGGTGAACCCCACGGATCCGTACTTCGCCAAGGCGCTGGGAGTGGTGGAGTTCGCCGCCGGGAATCACACCGGCGCGCTCACCGCCTGGGACGTGGCGATCAAGCTGGCCCCCAATGACCCCGGGGCGTGGGTGGGGCGCGCAGAAGTTAAAATCGCTTTACAACAACAGGCCCAGGCCGTCGAAGATCTGCGGCGCGCCGCGCACGTGGCGGCGCCTGACGACCCACTGAAACCCAAGATTTCCGCGATGTTGGCCGCACTGACCCGGAGATAGCGCCGGGAGAAGCAACCGCCTCGAGGGTGCCTCGATAATCTTTATAGATACTCCACTTCGGGGGGCGGTCCCCCTCACCCACATACGGAGATGCACATGAGCTTCCTCACCAACTTCCAGAACTTCGTCAACACCGTCGTTCCCAAGCTCGAGTCGAAGATCGGGAACGTCGAGTGCAGCCCTGCCGGCAAGGTCGGGGTC